>CASGBP010000036.1 GCA_949299825.1 uncultured Mycoplasmataceae bacterium | reverse complement strand
TTAATTTCTTCAGATAAAGCAATTACAATACCTAACACAAGATTACTCTCCAGAAGAATTAGGATACATTTCAGCCAAAGTATTAATGATAGTATCAAAAGTCTTATTTAAATCAACATATAAAAGTTTTCTTATTTTATTAATATCTTTTAAATCTTTTTCAGTTCTTGCTGGTTCTAATTTATCACAACAAAAAAGAACTTTATCTAAAATGGTTAAAGTAGATCTATCAGCATTAGGAATAGTATGATTTTCAATTGCACTCATTACCATTTCATCATCTATTTTAAATAAATCCCTAATAAATCTAGCCCCAACAGGACCATGTAATACTTTTCAAGAAACTTGTTGTTCTAAACCGTATTTGTTATAAGCTAAGTCTTCGATTCTCTCTTTTCCAAATTCCTTACATATGTCATGATAAATTCCTGCAACCCAGCCCTTCATGGCATTTTTTTTGTCATATTTTTGCATTATTTCATATGCCATGATTGCTACTCTTAATGAGTGATTAAATCGCTTTTTTGAAATAAAAGGAAGTAATCTAGATTTTGCATATAATCCATTTTCATTTATATACTTTAGTGCTTTATAAGGAACATCATTAATTACTAATTCTTTTCGAATTGAAGAAGAATTAATGTCATTGTAACTAAAATCTATAAACACAAAATCATGAACTGAAAAATTAGACTTTTCTATTTCAATACCTGCCCTTTTAACACAAATAATAGAAGCTAATTCCATAATTCTTTCATAATCTTTTCATTTATGAAAATTTAATAATTGATCATAACCAATTAGAATATAAATATCATCAGCAAAGTAGATTCTTCTAAAATGTTCTATTGTGTCAATTGTATAGCATTTTTTACCTTGTTTAATTTCATAATCATCAACATAGAACTCAGGCACATTTTTAATTACCTCTTTAATCATGTTATATCTATCCATTGGATCAACATATTCATCATTTTCTTTTTGATCAAAACTTTCATAGTTTGGTATAAATATAACTTTTTTTGCTCCTATTCTCTTCATTGCTAGCTTTGCTGCTTGAATATGACCATTATGAATAGGATTAAAACTACCGCCAAATAAAATTATTCTCATATAATAGTATTATATCAATATAGTATATAATAAAAATATGTCTAATTTGAATGTTCCTAATAAAAAAAGTAGTGATTTAGTACTTAATTTTAAATTGAATGATTTTGATGGCCCATTGGACTTATTGGTTGAGTTAATAAAAGAGAAAAAAATGGATATTTTAACCCTAGATATAGCTGAACTTTCATACCAATATCTAGAGTTTGTTAATAATAATCTTTTGGTTTTACAAATTGATGATATTTCCCAATATTTAGTAATGGCTTCTTATTTAACTGAACTTAAAACTAAAATGCTTATTCCAATGTTAATGTCTCAAGATGAATTAACTGAAACTGAATTAGAAATTGATAGACTTCGAAGACAATTGTTTTTATATAAACAGTATAAGGATATTGTTGGGGAATTCAAGAGCAGACAAGCTATTAGAACTCAATTGATTCCAAAAGTTTGTGATGATTTGGATGAATATACTAGTGATGAAATACCAGAAGCTCCACTACCAGATCATGTTAGTATTGATAAGTTAGTTAGAGCATGGCAAAAAATTGTAATAAATATAAGAGAAAATATGGTTGATAAAACCTTTTTAATTAAGGTTAATAATATCGACATGGATAAAATTCAAGAAAATTTAATTGATTTTATTAATGCTAATAATAAATTAACTGATATTCCATTAGCAAAATTTATAAAAATGTTTGATGAATCAAATAATGATATAGAATATCAATGTGCAATTTTTATATCATTGTTAGTATTAGCTAAAGATGGATTTATTAGAATAAGGCAAGAATCTCATAATTCTACAATTTATATATCTAAAAATAATGAAAAAATTAAGGATATTGAACATCAAGATATAAAAGATATGTTAGATTCACACAAAAAATTATCTAAAAACCTTGAGATTGAATTAAAAAATAAAGTTAACATTAAAGAGGAAGTTAGAAAGCTAAAAGAAAAAAATGAAAAAGCTAATAAGAATGATTCTAGTGATGAAAGGCAATAGTTATGGCAAATGAAAACAAAGATAAAAAAGGAATAAAATTAGATGAAACTACTTTAGAAGATGTAAGTTCAGATTTATATAATTTTACATTTGATGAAGATGATGAAGAAAAACAAAGAGATTTCTATGAGTATGATGAAAGTGATCTAAATGATTTTGCACCAATTGGTTCAGTAGATAATGAATACTATACTCCCTTTAATAGAAAACATAATGATAACAATAATGATTTAGACGTAACTAGAAGTCATAGAAACCCTTTTGATAAATTTAAAAAAGAAAACGATAAAAAAAAGGTTGAAGAAAAAGAAATAGTTTCAAATAAGACTAATACATCTAAATTTGAAGAAAAATTAGATATAGATAGAAAGATAAGTGACAAAATAATTTCTATTTTTAATGATGATGAATCAAAATTAAAAAATCAAGATGAGATAACTATTTTTGAGGATAAACAAAAAGATGATGTTATTGTTGATTTAGATGAGGCAAAGATTAAATCACTAATGGAATCTGCTTTTTATGTTTATGGTCATGAAGGCTTATCATTATCAGATTTAAGGAGATTAACCTTAGCACCAATTTCAACCATTAAAAAAATTTTAAAGGATTGAATGGATGATTTAGAAAAAGACAAAACTAGAGGTATTGCTATTAAAAATTTTGGAGAAAAATATAAGTTTTTCACTAAAGAAACAAATAGAGAAGAATTATCTCGTTTAATAACCATTAAATATCGAAATCCACTTTCACAAAAGGTCATGGAAACATTAGCTATTATTGCTTATAATCAACCTTGTACAAAGGCTATTATTGAGGATATTAGAGGAAAGGATCCAACTCAGACAATTCAAAAGCTTATTGATCTTGGTTTGGTAGTTGAGGCTGGTAGAGCAAGTGGTCCTGGTAGACCTTTATTGTTTACTGTTACATCTAAATTCTATGATATTTTTGGAATTAAGAATTTATCTGATTTACCAACAATTAATTTAGATCAACCTTTTCAAGATGATGATGTTTCATTTTTTGATACCACTAGATTCAATGATTAAATAGGAATATAATATGGCAATAAAGTTTAATCAACAAGAAATAGTTAACTATTTAAAAAATTATGGATTTGTATATCACAATAGTGAAATTTATAATGGACTAGCAAACTCTTGAGACTTTGGTCCTATTGGGACTTTACTTAAAAATAACATCAAATGTTTATGATGAAAAAAATTCGTTACTTCAAAATCCGATATGATAGGTATTGATAGTCAAATTATTTATAATAGTGATGTTTGAAAAGCATCAGGACACTTAGCAAATTTTTCAGATCCACTAATAGATTGTAAAAAATGCAAGGAAAGATTTAGAGCAGATAAATTAATTGAAAATTTTAATAAAAATATTAACATTGGTGAAAATTCTAGCAATGATGAATATTTAAAAATAATTATAGAAAATAAAATTCCTTGTCCCTCTTGTAAAGCTTTTGATTGAACATCAATTAGACAATTTAATTTAATGTTTAAAACCTTTCAAGGTGTGATTGAGAATGATGTTAATACATTATATTTAAGACCAGAGACAGCACAAGGTATTTTTATTAATTTTAAAAATGTTTTAAGAACTACTAGAAATAAACTGCCATTTGGTATTGCTCAAATTGGTAAAGCTTTTAGAAATGAAATTACTCCAGGTAACTTTATCTTTAGAGTTAGAGAATTTGAACAAATGGAAATTGAACATTTTGCTAATAAAAATGATGTACAAACAATAATGAAGAATTATATTAAAACCATAAATGATTTTTTTATTAATGATTGCAATTTAAAAAAAGAATCATTGCGACTTTATAATCATCCAAAAGAAAAATTAAGTCATTATTCTCAAATGACAGTAGATTTTGAATTTGAATTTCCTCATGGTTGAGGTGAGCTATGTGGTATTGCACATCGAGGTAACTATGATTTATCAGTGCATGAAAAATTTTCAAACAAGGACTTAACTTATCAAGAACCAACAACTAATGAAAAATTCTTACCAGATGTAGTAGAACCTTCCATTGGTGTTGAACGATTATTCTATGCAATTATTGTTGCAAATTATTCAGTAGAAGTAGTTCAAGAAAAAGATACTAGAGAAGTTTTGCATTTACCAATTGAACTATGTCCATATAAAATTTGTGTTTTGCCTTTGACAAATAAACAAAACGAAAAAGCCCAAGAAGTTTATCGATCAATTTTAGATAAAGGAATAAGTGCAACATATGATAGTTCAGGAAGTATTGGTAAAAGATATCGTAGACAAGATGCAATCGGTACAAAATATTGCTTTACTATTGATTTTGACACCAATGAAAAAAATAAAATAACAGTTAGAGAAAGAGATTCTATGAAACAACAAGATTTACAACTTGATAAGCTAGATGAGTTTTTATTAAAAGAAATAATTAAATGAAAATAATCTATTTGCTATATATCAATAAATTGTTAGACTCATTATAAACTGTATATGTAGCAGGCATAATAGTCTTAATGTATTCATAATAAGGAGTTTGCTTTGATAAAATAAAACAATCACTAGTTGTTCAACTAGTCAAAGCAGAATTTAATTGTGTTTTAAACTGATCTAGACTAATTACATTATTAGTAAAACTAATTTGATTTTCAAAGAAATTCATTCTAGAATAACCTCATCAACGAGTATCAACAGATTTATTTGGATAAATTGTTCTAACAAAATCTACAGTCATATTTTGAATTTTATTATCCAAATACATTGGTGCCATGTTATCAGTTACATATGATCAATTTTGATTATTTACATTTTTTAACAAATTTATATCAGAAACATCAAAGATAGATAAATTATTACTAACATCTTTATTAAATAATGAACTTAATGGTTTATTTGGAACATTTGCCACATTGGTTACAATTAATAATGTTGAAAATATCATTGTAATAGAA
This sequence comes from uncultured Mycoplasmataceae bacterium, assembly GCA_949299825.1. Lineage (GTDB taxonomy): Bacteria > Bacillota_I > Bacilli_A > Mycoplasmatales > Mycoplasmoidaceae > Mycoplasma_L. The sequence continues at coordinate 1 of CASGBP010000036.1, read as the reverse complement.
C
>CASGBP010000035.1 GCA_949299825.1 uncultured Mycoplasmataceae bacterium | reverse complement strand
TTATCAGTATCATTATCTGGTCCAATATTCTCAGAATTATCATTATTATCTTGATCTTGATCTAAACCATTATTAGATAATTGTTGAGCAGCTATTGTTGCACTACCTGAAAAAACATTTGCAGCCTTTGAATTATTGTCATTAGCAAGATCTGTATAAGATGATTTTAAATAATTTTCATACATTTGAATTCTTAAAATATCTCAAACAGTTTCATCTAGTGTTTGTCCAATAAGATGACCATTTTGATACAATTCTGTATAAATCAAAAGCCCTTCTTCACCATTTACATTTTTTCATAATTTTTCAGCAACGGTAGATCAATAACGTTCATTAATATTTTTAAGAATATTTTTGTAGGTTGCTGTATCTTTTGATATTAATAAACTAGCAAATGAAGAATATAAACTTAGATTATAAACCAAAAATCTATATTCATTTTTAGAAGGAAACTTTCCATCTGAAATTGTATCCATAATTGAATATACTTCATTAATAAACTGTGTAGCTAAAATCTTTCTAAATACGTATCCTGTGTCACTGTATAAAAAGTCAATAGATTGAGTTAAAAATAAAATGTCATAATTTCTGTTGACCAAGAAATTAAAAGTATCAAAATACTTTGAATTATAAGTAGAAATAATAGGAACACTACTAATAAATTCATCAATATCTACATATGATAATGGTGATTTTTTAAAACCAAATCTAGTTTCTATTCATTGTTGAAAACTTGGATCAGTTATTGATGTCTTATTAGTAAGCATTGATTTCAAATCATTTGCTCAAACAGTACCTTCATTGGCTAACTTATCATAAAAATTATCATCAATTTTAAAATCCATTTTTGTCAATGCATCATTTAAAGCTTTTAAATTCGTGTCATAAATTTTTGTTTTAGTAATTTGATTAATTGCATGTAATAAATAACTATCCAGATTATTAGTATGGTCTTCTGATAATTCATTATCAATAAGGATTTTTGTAGCTTTTTCAAGAATCATTACTCATTCCTTAGGATCGATTCCTGGTTCAAAATTAAAAAGTTTATCATACACATCATCATCAAGTCAAAGCACCATATAACAACTAACAATTTGATTTCTATCAATTGACTCAGGCAATTTATTTGCATAATCTTTAAGAACAGCAATAATGTCATCTTGGTTTGGAGTTGGATTTTTTCTTATAAAATCTTCCATCATATCATAAAGATGAAAGTTATTGATACTACTATAAGTTTCAATTAACTTATCATATTTAATTTGTTCACTTAAAAAACCCTTTAATTCTTCTAAATCAAAATTTGAATCTATTAATGTTTTTCCAGAAGAAGATTCTGCAATGTTTGCCATAGATTGATAAGAATAAATTCTTTTGTCATTAAATTGTTCAGCAGAAATAGATGGAGCTTGTTTATTAAAATCACTTTCAATGTTATCAATATGTGATTTTGACTTGTCATTTACATCTTCTTCAATATCACTTAAATAATATGATTCACTATCACTTGAAGAAGAACTATCAGAAAAATCATCAACAACATCGATTTGATTTTGCTTCATTTCAATTGCTTCATCAATTGCAATATTAGACATAGTAACATGATTAGAATCTAAAATAAATTGATTATTAAATTCCTTACTTAAATCAGAAAGACCTTGAGATCTTTTAAGTTGAAATTCTGTAACTAATTCATCATACTTTTTTTTATTATGTATTTCAAACTCCTTAGAATTTTTTGTCTTATAATAAACATTATCAGAATAAAATTGATTCAAATTTTTATCAAATCTAGCACTTACATAAGTAACATCTGAATATGTTTTATTCACTAAAACATCAAAAATTTCATTTCCATAATATTTTTCATAATTATTAAAATCCAATTTATCATTTTGTGCTGATATAGCAGCTAATGCTACTCTTTCAGAGTTTATACCATTATTAATGTTATGCTTTTTAGAAACTAGAAGATATCTACCTAAATCATCCTTAATTAATTTATGATGATATATATTTTCGTTATTTTGACTCATGGTCATCATAGTAGATGTGAATATGTCATTATCTACTACATAAAAATCATCATTTTCAATATAGAATGCACCTACTATTTCTTTTATTCCTAAGCTATCCTTAATAACTAAAAAAGTATTACTACCATTTATTGAATTAAATTTATAAAATTCAAAACTTCCAAAATGATCAAATAAATTACCAAAAGAACTTCACTTAAAAATAAATTCACTAACCTCTAACCAACTTTTTCCAGTATCAAAAAAAGGTCTATTTCAATGTGGGTCATCAAAAAGATCTCCCTTTCGTTTATTTGAAGAAAGAAGATTTGTTTTAGTACTAAATGCATCATTATTTTCATCTACAAAAACATCTTCATTTTTTCTGCTTATAATTGCTTCTTCTTCGCCTTCAAAAGATGGTAAATATGGAACTTCAATTTTATCTATTTGTGAAATATTATCAATAGTTTGATCAAATGTTCCATATGTTTCATCAACACCAATATTACTATATTCCTGGTTTCCTCATTTTTTTACATATGTGTAATCTTGTGTAAAGTTATATTGATCAATACTTGTATCATCAAATTTAACATCTTTTATAAAGATTCAATTAGTTAAATCTTCATCAATACCTAATTGTGGCAACAATGATGTGTCTATAAATTTTTCCATAGTATATTCTATTTTGTTTAAATCACTAAAATTTCTTTCAATTAAAAATGTAGGAAATAAATAAACACTTGATATATAAGTAATTTTCTCTATATTATTATTCTTGACTTCCACGTGTGGAATAACATATGCAGATTTTGTTTTATCAACTTTTGGAATAAATGTTCTTATATCGCTAATAATTTGATTTGAACTAAAAGGAATTTTTTCTATACCAATATTTACATCGAAATCAATCAATTTATCACGTTCTTCATACATTCATGTTACAGATCCACTATAAGCTATTATTTGACCAGTTTTTAAAGGAACATTTATACTTGTTAATTGTTTTTGTAAATAATCTAAATTTTGATTTATAACTGATGCATATTGAGATTGATGTTTAATGATTTGTCTTATGGTAGTATCATCTAAATTAAAATTCTTAGATTCATCATATCTATAATTTAGTGCATCCCTCTCAATCCCTTGTTGAATTGCTTGAAAGCCACGATATAAATGACCTAATTGTAACATTAGTTTCGGATTATTCTCTTTTACATCAATAATGATTTTAGTAGCATTAGTTGCATATTCTGGATTAATCACAACTGCTTCTTGTTCTTTATCATATATAAACAATGTATCCTTCTTGCTAATATCTGCAAGCATTCTCATTATTGTGACAGCAACATACTGATTGAATGTCATATAAACAGATGAAAAAATTGAATCATTGTTAAAATCTACATTTTTATCTTCAAACATATATTCATATGCTTTGTTTTGTCTATCAATTGCTTGATCAACCTTTAAATCATAAATATCATCTTGTTCTTCATCAACATGATAATCACTTGAAAGATCATATAATTTGTTAGCTAATGAAGAATTGCTTTCTGTTTGAAGCATTACATTAACATAATTAATTGCACGAGATCAAGCAAATAAACTACCAGTATTAAATGAATTTATAGTTAATAAGATATTATTTGGAGTAAAAAGTTTACCCTCAGTTTCATAAACATAAAAAGCATATTTTTTAAAAACATTATCATTAGGTATATATTCTCAACTATCAGGAGAATTTAATAACTCTCCAGCATAATCTTGTATTGAATCTAGAATACTTTCTCGTTGAGTAGTATCATTGTTGGTATTATATATCATCAATAAAGCGGTAAATAATGGTCAATTAGTTGCAGCCTCTTCTCATAAATTCTGATTGCTCATTAATGATCTATAATTATTATTTCTAAAAACAATGCTTTTATATGTAGCATTAACAACATCAGCTTTTTTTGTTGAATCAAATTTCTTTGAATATAATTCGTTACAAACATCATTTGCAATAGATTTGGCTGTTTTACTAGTTAATGAAAGACCTGATATTGTATAAGCATCAGTAATTATTTTTGCACTAGCAGCAGATATCATTTTTGAATAAACAGTACAAAAATAAGATTCATATTTTTGAATATCAAATTCAATGTTTTCATTTTCAATACCGAATATCTTGACCAAATTCATTTTGCCATGACTTGAAAATCCTGCTACAGGTTGTAAAGCATCATCACCTAAAATATTTTCAAGTAAATTTTGATAAACTAAAGTCACATTTTTAAAATATTCCTTTGTGATTTGTATTAAACTTGTTGGAGCACCAACTGTAATTAAACGATCCATCATACTTGTAAAAAGTAAAGGAATTTTCATAAGTGAATTATAGTTTTTCATTGATGCATAGTTATCAGCAATAGAAATAACTTCATCATAAATATACGAATATGAATTAAATTCAGAATTAGTAGATTTAAATAAATCATAATATTCTTTAGAATAAGTTGATAATTCACCATCTCTAAGTATCTGTTTATTCAAATAAACTCCTGCACTTAAAAATTCATCTTCTTCAGTACCTAAAAAACTAGCAGGTAATTTCCTTGTAGTATCAATTACACTATTAATGGTTTTATAATTGTTATTTCTAGCATTAACATTTGATGAAAACAAAAGGGTAGAAGAATAAGTCTCGTATCCATTGACATCATTAGTCTTAACCCCTTTAGAGATATAGCTATCTAAAAAACTCATCGCCGAATTAAATTTACTTAATATTTCATCTTCATAGTTAGGTACAAAACCACTAATATCTTGTGATCAATAAATAGAATTCTTCATTCCTGATCGAATATTTACATAACCTGAATAATAGTTTCCCCCGCTTAATACATAAGTATCATTGTTGTTTAAGCCTACAATATAATTTTGTTTTCCTTGATTTGCATTAATCTTAATATATGGTATATCATCAATACCAATAACATTAGATAAATCATTATAAGAAGTTACATATTTATATCCATTATTTGTCTTTATTCTAATAACTGAAGATGCATTATCCTGAATGAAAGTTGCTGCTGTAGCTTTTCAATCAGATTTTTTATTCATTGTTATTAGATTAGAATATTGACCATTGGGAGCTTTTATTCTAATGCTTGTATTATTAACATTATTTGCATCATCAAAATAATGATTTATAAGATAAGAATACAAATCAGCCTTATCCTTAAAATAAATATCATTAAAATAGTAAATCTCATACCCAGAATTAATAAATGTATTTAATGCTTCTGCTTCATCTAAATATGTTTGATCATTATCTCCACGATAAATAGTTATTGACTTATTTGGCTCTATCTCATGGTTTAAAACTCATTGTGGACTTAATTCACCAATACTAGGATTAATTAAATTTGACTTAATATCTGCACTAGTTGAATAAATTTGCTTATTTTCGACATTTTCAAGATTGCTATCAATAAGTTGTTGTACCTGTGAATTACCTAGATAAATCTTTCTACCATCATCTTCTATATAGTAGTTTTCACTAATTTTTTCGTTTACAAGAATACCATATCTCTTATTCACATATGTTTGAAGTGATTGGAAATCATTAAATTTCAAGTTATCAAATGTGAAAAAGGATTTAGTTTCATTTATAGATAATGCTGTAATAATTGGTGATATTGACAACAAAAAACCAATAGATCCAATTAATAATCTTTTTTTTATTCTCATAAACCCTCTATTTAAATGTTTACATTAATAATTATATAATATTAATTTTATATTTAAAAATTATTTAATAAATAATTTTCATCCTTAGTTATGTATAATATATTTAATAGGTATCTTTATATGGATCTAATTAAGCAAGCAAAAACAATAAAAATAATGTCAATTTTTTCAATAGTCTTACCTTTATGTGCAATTTTAGTGGTAGTATTGTGATTTGTTATTTCTTTTTTATCACCAACTGCATCTATATTTGATGGTTTCTTTGCTACTATAGCATTAGTAGTCGTAATTGCAATTGCAGCAATAGTTTTGGATATAATTTGTGGAATTAAGATTTTATCAACTGATTGAAAGGATAATGATTTAAATAATGATAAAACAGTATGAGGAATTTTGACGTTTGTAATTTTAGGAGGAATAGCATCATTGATTTTTGCTAATAAGGTAACAAAAAAACTAAATGAACAACAAGCATAGCAATTAAACAATTAATAGAGTAATTATTGAGTATATAATTTATTTCACTTTATAGTTAATGATATATCCAATTATTTAAAACATTATGTTGATCTTAAATTAGTTTAAAGTTAATGATACTTATTTAAAATGTTTATTTAAATATGAATTAAAAAAAATTCTTGATTGATAAGGAATTTTCTTAATATCAAGATAATTTTGTTTTACTATTTCTCCTTTGCCGTTTAATAAGTTTCCTTCTTTATCAAAATAATAATTATCATTATCAATTAATTTGTGAGTTGCTGTATCGATTCTTAAGCAATTATAAGGATTAATAGCATCAGTTAGTGATTCAAAAGTAGATTTTGATAATAAACTTGCAAAACTAATAATATGGGCATTTTCAATAATTTTTAAATTAAATGGTTCACTAGTTGAAAACAATGGTAAAAATTTATTTTTTAAGAGCTTAGCAATATTAGCATTAAAATAACTTCTCAATTTTCTCTTAATAAAATTACTAGTCACTATTTGCTCATAGTTATCTAGTGTTTTGTTCAAAAAACCTTCAATAAACAAAATTTGCTTTTCATTAAAATTGTATTTTTCGATATTATCAATTGTTTGTTCATAGGTAATTTCATTATCTAAAGTTTGATTAATTTGACAATTCTCATACAAAATATCTTCATTATATTGGAAAAAATTTTCCTTAAAATTTTTAACTTTATCTGAATTTATTAATTCATCTAATCCATATTCATCTAGATCAGATGGATATTCTTTATGTTTAAATAATTTATTGTAATATTTAGCTAATACGTTTGCAAAATTACAATCAAAATAATTGTTATCAATACATCTAATAGGACTTGATTTTGCTTTAGTTTCAGCTCCAGAAATATTAGATCCACTTAGTAGGGAGTACATTCGTCTAATAGTCATAGATTGATTTTTAAAGTATAAATTTATTTCTTTAATCTGATCATCCAAAAGAAATTCAAATTTGATATTTTCTAATTTATTATGATGATAAACAAACTTATTGATATCAATATTACTATATTTATCTAGATATTTTTTTCTAAAATTCTTAACTTTTTTATTTTCATAATATTTAGTTTTTATCATATAAATATCAGTTATTCTATAATTCGCTTTAACTAATTCAAGATATTCATCAATAATAATTTGCTTATCTAAATCAAAAATATAATATGCATAACCCATGATATAGCATTTTTTAGGTTTGTTTTTAATGTAGGATTTAGTAGCAAAAGGAATTTTTAATTTTATAAATTGATTTTTCATTTAGAATCTCAAACTTTCAAAAATAGCTTCAAGCACTTGAACACTAATTGAATTGCCACATAAAAAAATCATTTTTTGATCAGAAATTAATTTAGTTTTTTTAACCTTTTCATAATCCGATTTTTTAAAACCCATGTATTTGAAACATTCATTTGGTAACATCTCTCTTATATAATTTTCTTTATAGAATAATTTAATTCTACTTAATGCCCCAGTAGCAGTTAATGTTGGTCCAGAATAATTAATGTCATAAACAAATTTTTCACTACTAAAATTAGTGTAATTTTTAAGCTCTAATTTATGAATGTTATTTTTTGTTTTAGTTAAATCAAATAGTTCATATTTATTTCACTTTTGATTAAATTTAACATCTTTGTCTAAAATGCTTTTTAAAGATACCTTATTATGGTTATTATTAAATTCTGGAAATATAAATCCAGTTTTCTTTTTGTGCGTTTTTAATACACTAAGTTCAAAAATTCTTTCACGATTTTGACAACTATTAAAACATGCAGCATTTAAGCAATATGTTTTTGTTTCATAACCTAGTTTTACTAATTCTTTTCTTCA
>CASGBP010000034.1 GCA_949299825.1 uncultured Mycoplasmataceae bacterium | reverse complement strand
TAATTTACAAATTAGAAAATATGGCTTTCATGGTATATCTTATAACTATGTTTTAAACCAAATGTTAAGCATTACAAAAAAGAAGGAGCTTAATTTAATTATTTGTCACCTTGGAAATGGTGCCTCTATTTGTGCAATCAAAAAAAATAAATCTATAAACACAAGTATGGGATTTAGTCCAAACGAAGGATTAATTATGGGAACTAGATCTGGAGATATTAACATTGATGCAATCGAACATGCATCAAAAAAACTTAATCTTTCTATTAATGAAATAATTAGTATTTTAAATAAAGAATCAGGATTAAAAGGATTATGTAATTTATCTGATATTAGAGATTTAGAAGAAAATATTAATAATCAAGATGTTAAGATGGCAATTCAATTATTTATTAAAAAAATTGTTGATTACATAGCAATATATTTAAATGATCTAGATAACAAAATTGATGCTTTAGTTTTTTGTGGTGGAATAGGAGAAAATTCTTCTTTAATTAGAAATGAGGTTATTAAAAAACTCAAATTATTGAAGCTAGAAGTAGATCCTAAAAAAAATACAAATATCATTGGTGATTATTCTATTATTTCGACTCATAAGTCTGAAGTGCCAATATATGTTGTGAAAACAAATGAAGAATTAATGATTGCAAACGAAATTATTAAGTTAATAAATTAATCAATAGTATTTATTTGTTTTAATGCATTTATTGATGCATTCATATATGCTAAATAAAGTTTAGAAATACCTAATTTAATACCACCAAAATATCTTATTACAATTATTGCAATATTTATATTATTAGTCTTATCTATAACTGACAAAATTGCATTTCTTGCTATTAATTTTGGTTCATTTGCACTACAAACTTTTACCTTTAAACCATTATCATTGATTTTATATGCATAACATATATGTTTTGCCCTTTTATGTTCTTGTTCAATTGATGACAAAATATCATAAAATTTTTCTTCACTAAAAACATTAAATGCCATACCTATAAATCGTGATTTTTTATTTTCATATACATAACTAAACCAACTATGATTAAACTTCATAATAAATATTATTATAAACAAAATACAAAAATGTCATGATTAAATGATAAAGTTTTATTATTTAATATTTTTATCATTTTCTCATGCATTTCTTTTTTAATTATTAATTCATTTTTTCTAGTACTATTGCCCATTTTTATTGGTTCTATTTTTATCATTTTTAGAACAAAGAAAATTAAATTTATTTTATTAACTATACTTATATTTGTAATTTTTGTCATTGATGTTTTTTTTAATAATTTTAATTTAAATAGTATTAGTAGTTTTATAAATAAACACATTCATTTTAGATTTCATATGATTAATTATCTTGATAAATTATATAATAGTGAGATTAATGCATTATTAAAAATGCTTATTTTTAACCTCAAAGATTACCATTCTGAAATATATCAAAATACCAAAGAATTAAATATAGTACATCTCTTTACAGTTAGTGGCTTACATATTTCAATTCTAATAACTATAATTGATAAAATTTTTAAAAAATATAAACTATTTAATTTTTTATTCTCATTTTCTATTTTAATTTTTATAATCTATCTTGTTAATTTTAGTGTTAGTTCAATAAGAGTATTAGTTACTTTAATAATTAAAAAAATTTCAAAGGAAAAACTAACTGGTTTCAATAGTTCTTGTTTAGGTGGTATTTTGATTGCAATAATATGACCTTATGAAAGTGCTAGGTTTGGTTATATCTTAAGTTTTTTATGCATATTAACAATACACTTTATTAATAGTCTAACAATTAATAAAATTGCTAAATCGATTTTGATCAACATCTTTTTACCACTTGTAACATTCAACATTATTGTTTTATTTAACCAAGCTTTTAGTTTTAACTCAATAATTTATTCTTATATTTTTTCTATGCCAATTATTTTTTTATATATAAGTAGTTTGTTATTATGTTGAATTCCGTTTCTTGTTCCTTTCTTTGATTTTGTTTCAATGATTTTAATAAAGATTATTTCTTGAGCTACTGATAGTAATCAATTATCAAATTTTAATTTTAATAATTTAATTAATGTATTATTTTATTCATTATGAATGATTGTTATTAATATCAAATTAATGTCTGAATTAAAAAATGAAATAAATTATAAATTAAATTAGAAAAGTTGATTTATATAATTAAGAAAACAAGGTTAAAGAATTTTGCATTTTGTATACCTTATATAATTGTCCAATTCTTGGGGTTATAAATAAAATTCAACTTATTTTTTATTTTTGCTTCTTATTTTATTATTAAATTTAATGGTTTCTTCTATAACAGTTGATGGATTATTACTATTTCTTATTTTTTGTAATTGTTTTTGTTTTCAATCCTTACCTAATCTAGTAGTATATGTATCAATTGTTTGTAATAAAGCCTCTTGAGATAACTTTATTTTTTTTAATTCAACTATATGAACAATGTTAACTAACTTTCCTATTAAATATTCATCATCTAAAATATCTTTAACATTTTTCATAGTTATACATGTTTGTTCAGGGTGATTATTATAATAACTCATGATAGCATTTAAAATTATCTCATTATCTTCAACCTTAAATCTTTGTCTATCAAAAAAATCTAGTGCACTTCTATCTGCAACTATAAATTGTAAAATACTTTGTTCTAGATCATCTATTTGTACTTCTTTTACTTTTCTAACCTTATGTATATCATTTAATTCGATATCTACATTGTAATGAAATTTTTTTTCTTTATTTTGACTTGTCCTAGATTTTTCTTTTATGTTAAGTTTTTTTATTATTAGATCTTCATTAATGTTTAATTTGTTGGCTAAATAAGTTGTTAATTTATTTAACACTAATTCATTTTTACTATTATTCAAAATTCTTGTTGCCTTATCTAATATCAAAATTTGGTTTGCTTCATTTAGAGGAGAATATTTAACTAATAACTTATCAATCATATACTGTTCAAGACTAATTAAATTATTAATAGTATCGATTGCTTCTTGTCTATTAACTTGTAATATTTCATCAATATCCTTATATTTATCATTGTTAAAATTAACCAAATAAATGATGTACTTATTTTGGATTATTTTTAATATAGATTCGATTGCCTTGATACCAGCATCATCATTGTCAAAACAAAGATTAATGATTTTTAGATTTGGTAATCTAGATATTAATAAATCTAGATGTTTCTTACTAAAACTAGTACCCATAGTGGCAACCACATTATTAATTCCTAATCTTCTAAAGGCAATAGCATCCATAAAACCTTCAACAATATACAAAGTTTCTATGTTAACATCCTTAATTGCTTCATTTAAATTGAAGAGAATCTCATTCTTATGAAAAATAATATTTTCTAATGAATTAAGGTATTTAGCTTGTTCATTATCATCATCAATTAATCTTCCACTAAAACCTACAATATTATTGTTTTCATCATAAATTGGAAATGTTATCCTATTTTTAAAGAAGAAATCAATTTGATTATTTTTTTTATTAACTAAACCTATTTGTTCTAAATCATAATAGTTAT
>CASGBP010000033.1 GCA_949299825.1 uncultured Mycoplasmataceae bacterium | reverse complement strand
GTTGATTGACCAGCTAATACATCAAGATCAGAAATAATTTCAAAAACTAAACCATTATAATAATCTAAACCTCTAACTAAATTTGGGTTAACCACATACTTAATTTGATAAAAATCTAATTGTTGTTTTACTTGTTCAAAATACCTTTTTTCTTCATCATTTAAATATCGCTCTAGACTTGGTGCTTTCTTAACAAAATCCTTCTTAGCATCTTCCTTATCATCTAAAATTCGCAATGGATTAGTTTTTAATCTAGAAACTGATTCATCACTTAATTTATCTTTGTATTTTTCAAAATATTTTTTAAGTTCTTCAATTCATTTTTTTCGACTTTCGAAACTACCAATATTGTTTATTTCAATATGATATTTTTTGATACCTGTTCCATTAATTATCGAACTAGCTAATAATAATATTTGAACTTCGTCATTTATTTGAAAATTACCAACACATTCAACTCCAAATTGATGAAATTGTCTTTGCCTACCAGATTGTGGTCGATCATATCTAAACATTGGACCAAAATAAAAAAACTTTAGTAAATAATTAGAACTTTCAATTAACTTATTCTCAACAATAGCTCTAATAACTCCAGCAGTTCCTTCAGGCCTTAATACCATGTCCCTATTGCCTTTGTCTTTAAAATCATAAAACTCTTTGTGAACTATATCTGAATCATCACCTACAGCTTTAGTAAATAATTCTTTTGACTCAAACAAAGGAGTTTTTATTTCACTAAAATTAAATACTCTTGCATATTCAAATACAAAATCTTGAAATAACTTGAACTGTTTTGCACTATCATAATACAAATCAACAGTTCCTCTTGGACGATTAAAACTCATATTTATATTATATTAAATAGTATTAATTTTTCTTTTCTTCTTCATCGATGTCTGTAGTTTTTATTCCATCATCAGCATTTCCTTGCATGTTAGCAAATTGTTTAGCCATAGCTTCAATTTTTGAGATTCTTTCATCTAATTCATCTCATTTTTTATCATCAAGTAATTTTTGTAACTCATCAATTTGTTTATTAGTTTCTTCCTTTTGACTATCACTTAAACCACTACCTTCTTTTTCAAGACCTGTTTTTAAACTTGAAATTAAAGATTCAGCCTTGTATCTAATTTCGTTTTCACGTTTTATTTTTTCATCTTGTTCTTTGTTTTGTTCAGCTTCTTTAATCATTCTATCAATTTCATCTTTTGATAAACCGTTGCTGTTTTCAATTGTTATTTTTGCTTCTTTTTCAGTTTTCATATCTTTAGCTGAAACACTTAAAATTCCATCAGCATCAATATTAAAAGTAATTTTAATTTGTGGAACTCCTCGTGGTGCTGGTTCAATATCACTTAAAGTAAAGTCACCCAATAACTTATTATCCCTAGCTAAAGGTCTTTCACCTTGTACAACTTTAATATCAACTGCTGGTTGATTATCTGCTGCAGTAGAGAAGATTTGAGATTTTGAAACTGGAATAGTTGTGTTTCGCTTAATCAATGGTGTTGAAACACCTCCTTGAGTTTCAATTGCTAATGTTAGAGGAGTAACATCCAACAATAAAATGTCATCAACTTCACCAGACAATACTCCACCTTGAATAGCAGCTCCTAGAGCAACAACTTCATCTGGGTTGATTGTTTTGTTTAATTCCTTACCAGTTAATTGTTTAACCAATTCTTGAACTGCTGGCATTCTTGTAGAACCACCAACTAGTAAAACTTTATCAATTTGATCTTTTGACAACTTAGATTCCTTAATTGCATCTTCAACAGGTTTTCTAGTTCTTTCTAACAAGTCTTTTGTCAATGATTCAAATTTAGCTCTTGTTAATTCAATTTCAAAGTTAATCGGACCATTTGCATCTGCTGAAATAAAAGGCAACATAATATTTGTACTATTAGTTCCTGATAATTCAATTTTTGCTTTTTCAGCTGCATCCTTTAAACGTTGCTTAGCCATTTTATCCTTAAGTAAATCTATACTTGGATGATCTTTTTTGAATTCTTCAACTATTCATTTAATAATTGCTTCATCTCAATCATCACCACCAAGTTTGTTATCACCAGAAGTTGCTAATACTTCAAATGTACCATTTGCCATTTCCAAAATTGATACATCGAAAGTACCACCACCAAGGTCATAAACTAAAATTTTCTCTTCTTTGTCTTCCTTATCTAAACCATATGCTAGTGCTGCAGCAGTTGGTTCATTAATAATTCTTAAAACTTCAAGTCCTGCGATTTTTCCTGCATCCTTTGTTGCCTGTCTTTCTGCATCATTAAAATAAGCTGGAACTGTAATAACAGCTTGTTTTACTTTATGTCCTATTTTTTGTTCAGCATAAGACTTTATATACGATAAAATTTTTGCACTAATTTCTTGTGGAGTATATTTCTTACCATTTACATCTACTTTTTCACTTGTACCCATTAATCTTTTAATTGAATGAATAGTGTTTGGATTTGTAATCATTTGTCTTTTTGCAACATCACCAATTAACACTTCATCATTTTTAAATGAAACGATTGAAGGAGTAGTTCTTTTTCCTTCTGGGTTTTCTAATACTTTTGGTGCCTTTCCATCCATAATAGCCACACAAGAGTTAGTGGTTCCTAAGTCAATTCCTAATATTACATTTTTTGCCATATGTTTTTACCTCCAAAAAAAGTTATAAGTATATTATACACAAAAATTAGCAATCCATTAATTTATTTGCTAATTATTTG
>CASGBP010000032.1 GCA_949299825.1 uncultured Mycoplasmataceae bacterium | reverse complement strand
TAGATTGGATAATTTAGAAAAGAAAGTGTCTCAACTTGAAATTGATGTTAATCAAATTAAACAATGTCCAACAATTAAACAGGAATTAATAAGTAATTAGTACTAATTACATAGACTTACTAATGCAATAATTGTAGATATAAAATTATGAAAATTTAATTAAACAAAATATGCTTTATTGCATCATTTGTTTTTAATCTATTAATAAAAACTAGAGAAGATGCATTTAGTCTTAAACCTTAAAAGATTAACGAACTAATTTTTTACTAAATATCTAAAATATGACACCACTTAAACAAAACTTATTTTCATTAAAAAAGATTACATTAATTAAATAATACATAGCAATAAATGAAACTAAATAATTAATATACATTGCTAAAAGCACAAAATAAATATTTATAATATTTAATAATTTAGGTAAAATTATTATCATTATGGATAAGACACAAATACAAGAAACCATAAAAAAAATAAATAAGGATATTGAAGAACAAGAAAAAAAGATTAAGGCAGAGAAAATGCAACTATCCTATCTTAAGAAGGAATTAAAAGCTAAAAAAGCTATGCTTAAAACCAAGAAATTTGAGCCGAATTAGTTTAGTGGTAAAACAAAGCAATGGTAATGCTTAGCCGGCAGTTCAATTCTGCCATTCGGCACCATATTAATATATAAAATTAGCATTGGGTAACAATGCTTTTTTTATTTAAAAGTAATTTATTAATGTAGATGGTAATTAAATAATAATATTTCTTTTTTCTGATTTACGGATTCTTATATCAGGTTTAACAATATTATATGGAGTAAGTTTATCTAAATCAATAGTGTTATCTTTTTCCTCTTGAGTTTTTCTTAAATCTTCTTGTTTTTGCATAAATTCAAATACATCTGGAACTTCTGGTTTCAATCTTAACTGTCCTGATAACAATTGCTCAGTTCTTTTAACAGTATCAAAGTTATATTCATTTATTGGTGTATTTCCAATTAATTGATCATTTATCATTCTTGATGTACCTAATGTTCTCATATAGTTTCTATTCATCAACATTTCAGGTGAAGTTCTTTCAATTGATTTCTGATATTCTTTCATATTTATTGCATGTCTATCTTTTACATCAATAATAAATCTTGTATCCCTGTTTCTAACTAAATTAGTATTAATATCTTCATTGTGAATATTATCTAAAGTTAAGACCTTAGTTTTTTCATTTAATAACATTTCTCTTGTTCTTTTTGATAATATTTCTGCTTGCCTTCTAAAATTATTGGTAATATTATTATAATCTTCTGGAAATAAACCTCGATGATCACTATTTAAATGTTCAGGATGATCTCTAAAGAATTTTTGAATTTCTTTCTGTTTTTTTGCATCTGCTACATTTCTATCAACTGAGTTATAAAAAGTTCTTCGTGCACTTGATAGTGAAGAAAAACTATTGGCATCAATTCCATTAGAAATATCAGTATTAATCTCATCAAAAGCATTTAAATCTGACAAGAAACGTTTCCTCATGCAACAATTATCATTTTGAATCACTGAACCATATTTTCTACTACAAAATTTATCATCTTGTTTTAATTGGTTTCGATATTCCTTATCACCTGTTAAAAAAGGATTTAATTCTATTTTGTCATAATCAAAATATTCTGGTTTAACACCATATTTTTCAGCTGACTGATATATTCTTCCTGTGTTGCTTGTAGAATTTTCAGGTTCAATTATAATAGGTTTTTTTGCCTCATTACTCTCTTTTTTCTTGCTTCTAAATCCAAACATATTTCCTCACTACATATGTAGATTATTATATTATTTATTCCCTCATTTATTAAGAAAGCCCTAACTTATATATTATACAATATATAAATTATTTATTAAAGGTTTTAATATAAGTTAAGATCTCATCCTTAATATCATTATCTAACATAGATTGATAAATAAAAGATTTTACATAACCTAATTTTGAACCAATATCAAATCTATCACCTTCAAACACTTTTGCATAAACTTTATTATGTTTTAGTAAACCAAGGATTGCATTAGTTAATTCAATTTCATTATTTTTGTCAAACTTGGTTTTTTTTAACTCCTTAAAAATATCATTAGTTAAAACATATCTACCTAAAATAGCATAATTGCTTGGAGCATCTTTTATTGCTGGTTTTTCAACCATTCCCTTAAGTTCAAATAAATCCTTATTCTTTAAATCATTTGGATTTTTTGGATCAATAATTCCATATTTATTTAATTGGTTGGTTTCTACTGGTTGAACTCCAACAATTGAACTATTTGTTTGTTCAAAAGCTTCAATACATTGCTTAATTGCTGGTTTTTGTTTGTTGTTATAAAAAACTACATCATCTCCTAATAAAATTGCAATCGGTTCATTGTTTGCAAAACTTTCAGCTAACATTATGGCATGTCCTAACCCTAGAGCCTCTTTTTGTCTAACATATTGAATATTAACCATATTTGGAATATCTCTTATCAAGTTATATAAATTTGTCTTATTAGCTTTTAATAATTTTTGTTCTAATTCATAGTTATAATCAAAGTAATCTAAGATTGAATTTTTATTAGAAGATACAATAATTAAAATATCAGTAATTCCACTTTTAATAGCTTCTTCAACAATGAAATGAATGGTTGGTTTATCAATAATAGGAAACATTTCCTTTGGGATGGATTTTGATGCAGGTAAAAAACGAGTACCAAAACCACCTGCAGGAATAATAGCCTTTGTTACTTTATTCTTCATCACTTAATCCTCTTTTATAAATTGATTTCATTCTAAATCAAATTTTTTCAATAACTGAAACATCATAACTTGCATTGTGTCATCGATTAGGATCAAAATGAATATTTAAACTTAAAGCTAGATCTTCTAAAGATAAGTTATCAGGATTACTATGAATAATTTTTAAATCATGAGCTACATCTACAACATCAATAGTTGGATTCTTTAACTTGTTATCAAACATCTTTCATAATAATTGTAAATAAAAGAAATTTCCCTTATATGTAACTAAAGTGCTATCTTTAATAAAATTTTGAATTTTATTTAGAGCTAATTCATAGCTTATTCCTCTTTGTTGTAGTAATGTGTTAGTAATTCTTGTTCTAGAAGTAAAATTAGCATCTAATTTAATGTATGGTTCATTAATTAAAATATCAAGTTTATCTATCATGTCATTACCTTGATATCTTCTAGCTGAAAATTGAACCAAAACTTTTTCATTTAAATCAAATGATAAAACTTCCATATCAAAAATAACAACACTTTCAGTATCAAAAATTTTATTCATTACCTTACCCTCCTAGGTAAAATTATTAAATTAAAGATTTGTTTTGACATATATTTAAAAATATTTCATTTGCTCTTAAAATATGATTCTCCATTTTCTCTTACATAAATAATCGTTGGAACTTCTTTTACTTTCATTTTTTCTTTTTTAATAAAATAACCTAATGTAGCTGGTTCAGGTGTTAATTTATGATTTTTAACAAATAAATTCATGGCTTGTCAATTGTATAATCTAAGTCCACAAGTTGGATCAGAAACTTTTTGGTAAGTCTTCAACATAATAAAAAATTTCAATAAATTATGAGCAATTTTTTTGTATGGTGTTACATTATTTTTAGCATCACTATTTTCTAAGTAACGAGATGCTATAACAATATCATATCCCTTCATAGCAAATAATAACATTTCTTTTATAGTATTTGCTTCATGCTGACCATCACCATCAAATTGAACTACATATTGATAACCATTCTTAATGGCATATTCTACTCCAATTCTAAATGTTTCTGCTAACTTCATATTTGTTTCATTATGAATATAATTTCATTTATTCTTTTTTATTATTTTTAAACTATCATCAGTTGAACAATCATCAATTATTAAAAAGTTAATATTTTTTATTTTTTTTAAATTATTTATTGCTTTTTCAATATTTTTAGCCTCATTATATACTGGTACAATAACTAACAACTTAGAATAATCTAGGTCACTTGTTGAGAAAATTTTTCTAGAAATATTTTTATAAGTTGTAGTATACATTTTTAACTTGTTACCTCATCATCATTTTTGTTTTGATCATTATTTGAATCATTATTATCATTATTAGTTGGTAATGATTCATTATTTAATTCTTCATCAATGTTGTCATCATTTTTAAATATGGCAACTGATTGAATTTTTTCCTTATCCTCTACATTCATAAGTTTAACACCTGATGTGTTTCTTGAAATAGTATTTATTTGAGCAATTGGTAATCTAATAATTTTTCCCACTGAAGTAATTAACAATAATTCTTCATCGCCATTAACTAATTTAATTGAAGCAAGATTACCTGTTTTTTCATTAACTTTTAAAGTAGTAACACCCTTAGCACCTCTATTAGTTAAACGATATAAATTAATATCAGTTAGCTTTCCTACTCCTTTTTCACCAATTGATAACACATATTTACCTTCTTCACTTGTTCCACTACCTACAACAAATTCTTTTGGTAACAAGCTAATTGCTTTTACTCCAGCAGCAGTTCTACCCATATCACGAATTAGATGTTCATTAAACCTAACAAGTTTTCCATTTGAAGCACCAATGAATACTTCCGAATTCCCTGAAGTTTTATGGACTGAAAATAACTTATCATCATCTTTTAGGGTAATAGCAATTTTACCATTTGCTCTAATGCTTTCAAAGTTTGATAAATTAGTTCGTTTTGAAATACCTTTTTTAGTAATAAATAATAAATATGAATTTTCATAACTATCTATTGGTAACATTGATAATATTTGTTCACCTTTTTCAATATTAATAATGTTGATTGCTGGTATTCCTTTTGATTGTCTAGAACCTGGAGGTATTTGATGTGCTCTTACTCTATGTACTCTTCCTAAATCAGTAAAGAATAATAAATCAGTATGAGTGGTAGTCACTAGCATTTTTTCTACATCATCATCCTCATGAACCTTTAAGCCTTGTACACCTACTCCACCTCTTCTTTGTACCCTATAAGTATCAATAGGTAAACGTTTTAAATATCCTCGTTTACTCATTGTAATTACAATATTTTGAACAGGGATCAAATCTTCATCATCAATAGAAGCTGAAACCCCATATAAAATTTCTGTTTGTCGTTCATCCCCGTATTTTGCTTTTAAATCATCTAATTGATTACCAATAATTTCTGTTTGTCTTTCTTTTCTATTTAAAATATCTCGATAATCAATAATAGTTTCTTTTAATTGAGATAATTCATTTTTAAGTTTTTCAATTTGTAATCCTGTTAGTTGACGTAATCTCATATCTAAAATGTGTTTTGCTTGAATTTCACTCAATTTAAATCTTTCCATTAACTTAGCTTGAGCTTCTTCATCATTCTTTGCATTTTTAATTATTTCTACTGTTTCATCAATATTATCAACAGCAATTACTAGACCTTCAAGAATATGTTCTCGTTCTTCAGCTTTTCTAAGATCATATGTGTATCTTGCAACCAACACATTATATTGGTGCTCAAGATATTTTAATAATAAGTCCTTCATGCTTAGTATCTTTGGAACCCCATCAACTAAAGCTAGATTGTTTACATTAAAATTAACTTGTAATCTAGTTGCTTTAAATAATTTATTTAACAATACTTCAGGTACTATATCTCTTCGTAATTCAATTACAATTCTTATTCCATCTCTACTAGTTTCATCTCTCAAATCAGTAATACCATCAATTTGTTTTTGTGACACAAGTTCTACAATGTGATTAATAACTTTTGCCTTATTAATTTGATAAGGAATAGCAGTAATTACAATTTGACTTTTACCATTATCAATTTCTTCAATTTCATATTTTGATCTAATAGTTACACAACCTCTACCAGTTTCAAAATAATCTCTAATTCCAAATTCACCAACAATTTCAGCCCCAGTTGGAAAATCTGGACCTTTTATGTATTGCATTAATTCATCAGTAGTTAGATTTTCATTTAATGATAGAGCTTTAGCAGCATCACAAATTTCATTTAAATTATGTGGAGGCATTGAAGTTGACATACCTACAGCAATACCAACTGAACCATTAGCTAGTAAATTTGGAAAAATTGCTGGTAAAACTGTTGGTTCTTGTTCTGAACCATCATAATTTTCAACAAATTGAACTGTTTCCTTATCAATATATCTTAATAGTTCAGCAGAAATTTTTGATAATCTAGCTTCAGTATATCTCATTGCTGCTGCACTATCTCCATCAATTGAACCAAAGTTACCATGACCATCAATTAAGGTATAACGCATAGAAAAATCTTGAGCCATACGTACCATAGTTTCATAAGCTGCTGTATCACCATGTGGATGGAACTTACCAATAACTTCCCCAACTAAACGAGCTGATTTCTTGTAAGGTTTATCATGAGTCATCCCTAATGAGTATGCAGCATATAACACCCTACGATGTACAGGTTTAAATCCATCTCGTACATCAGGTAGAGCTCTTGATACTATTACTGACATTGCATAATCCATAAAAGAAGTTTTAAGTTCTTTTACAATTGGTTGATCTTTAACAACTGTTTGACTTAATTGATCTTTTATTTCTTCAGGTGATAAACGTGATTTTTTAGACTTATTTATAGACATTTTTTTCTCCTAGTTATTAAATATCAACATTCTTAACATACTTAGCATTATCAGTAATGAATTCTTTTCTTGGAGCGACATCATCACTCATTAACATTGAAAACATTTTATCTGCTAAAATTGCATCATCTAAAGTAACTTTTAATAAAACTCGATTACGTGGATCCATTGTTGTTTCTCACAACTGACTAGGATTCATTTCACCTAGACCTTTATATCTTTGAATATTTACTTTTGCATTTCCAGCTTCTTGTTTATATTGACTTAATTCTTCCTCAGTATATGCATATTTAATAGTTTTTGATCATGACACTTTATATAATGGTGGTTGAGCAATAAAGATATTACCATTATTAATCAATTGAGTCATGTATCGATAGAAGAAAGTTAACATTAAAATTCTAATGTGACTTCCATCCACATCAGCATCGGTCATAATAATAATTCGGTTATATCTTAATTTTTCAATATTAAATTCTGGTCCTACACCTGCCCCAATAGCAGTAATCATATTTAAGATTTCTTCGTTTTTAAATATCTTATCTGTGGCTGCTTTCTCAACGTTTATGATTTTTCCTTTTAATGGTAATATTGCTTGAAATTCTCTTTCTCTCCCTGATTTTGCTGATCCACCCGCTGAATCTCCTTCGACAATAAATAACTCACATAATGAAGGATCTCTTGATGAACAATCAGCTAACTTACCTGGTAATGAATTAGTTTCAAAAGGAGATTTTCTTCTTGTAGCTTCTCTTGCCTCATGAGATTTTTTTCTAGCTTCCATCGCTAACATTGCCTTTTGAACAATAATCTTTCCTTCTTCAGGATTTTCTAACATGTATTTTTCAAAAATTTCAGTAACTATTTGGTTTACAAATTGTCTAACCTCAGTATTTCCTAACTTACCTTTTGTTTGACCTTCATATTGAGGATTAGGATGTTTTATTGAAATAATTGCTGTCAATCCTTCAACAACATCATCACG
>CASGBP010000031.1 GCA_949299825.1 uncultured Mycoplasmataceae bacterium | reverse complement strand
TCCAGTTACTTTACCTACTAGTATAAGTAATAATGGATTAGATTATGCATTAGCTTCTTATATTAGTTCTGGAAAGGACACTTATAGATTAGGTTTAAAAAGTATAAATGTTGAAAGTGCAACATTGATAAATGACATCTCATCTAAAGTGCTTCAATACATTGAACCAACTGTTGAAAACATCGATAATAGTTTTATTTTAGTAACTGATAAAAATAACCCTGATGCAGATAGACCAAAAACCGCATTATCATTATCAAATATTTCTTTAACTTTTTCATGATGACGAAGTGAATCAGCTGGCATTAGATGAATAGAAAATCAATCAGATGTAGATGCAAAATCAAAAATTGATTTTTTGGCAAATGCTCCTGATAATGTAACTCCTCAATATGAATACACTCTTAATATTAATAATTTAATCGCAGATTTAAATCAATATTCCTTAGCAACTATTGATGGAAATATGTATTGATATCCGAGTGGAAGATTACGAATTGTTGAAAATAATAAAAGCCCTTTTTATTATGGTGCTGATGGTTCTAATATAAGTGAGCTATTAAATTATATAACAATTGCAAATAATGTTGCTGCCGGTGATGTAACCAATATGAATTTTGATAATTATATTAAGAATGATAAAGGAGGAGAATTCATTAATCAAAATCTAGGAAATTTAATTAGTTAGTATGAATTTTCTTGATTATTCTTATATTAAGACTAATTGATTAAATTTTTTAATTAATGAATCACAAAAAGAATATTTCATTAAATTGGATAATTTTTTAAAGGTTGAATCTCAAAATAAAGTAATTTTCCCTAACAAAGAACAAATATTTAGATGTTTTAATTTTTTTGATATTGAAAATACAAGAGTAGTTATTTTTGGTCAAGATCCATATTTTAATCCAAAACAAGCAAATGGTTTAGCATTTAGTGTTGATGAGGATGTTAATCAAAAGCCACCTTCATTAAAAAATATTTTTAAGGAATTAGAATCTGATTTAAAAATTAATCGAAATAATAGTGACTTATCTGATTGAGCTGAACAAGGAGTATTATTATTAAATACTTGTCTAACAGTTGTCCATAAAAATCCAAATTCACACCACAATATTGGTTGAGAAAAGTTTGTAACTAATGTTATTGAAATTTTAAATATTAAAACAAATGGAATAATTTTTGTATTACTTGGCAATAATGCCTTGAAATTAAAAAAATTTATAGATCATAAAAAACATCATATATTATCAACCTCACATCCTTCACCTCTTTCATATAATAAGGGCTTTAAAAATTCAAAAATTTTTTCTAGAATAAATGGTTTTTTAATTGATAAAATAAAATGGTAAGTTATGTCATTGATTGGTGTAATTCAAATTATTGCTTGTTTTATTGCAATTGTATTAGTGGTTTTAATTGCAAAAAAAATATATTATAGATTTGTTTTAAAAAAAACCTTTTATTTAATTCCAAGATTAAGTACAAAAGGCATAGCAAATGTAGGTATTATTTTAGCAATGTCAATTGCTGTCATTATTTTGTTAATTTTTGTCACCGCAGATATAGCATCAGTTTTTTTCCGGTTATGGGCAGGAACAAGAATTATTCTTGAATCAGTTTTGATTAAGATAGGTGGACTACTTTTTGGTCCGATAATAGGGATGGCATTGGGTGCCGCTATAGACTTCTTATGTGTTGCATTAACTGCAGGAGTTTTTCACATTGGTTATTTTGTTACTGCAATAATGTTTGGTTTGATTGGAGGAATCATTAGATTTTTGCTTACTAGTAAATTAAATAGTGGATTATATTTTTCAATTTGAAGTTCACTAATAACCATTTTAATAACAGCAATAGCAATAATCATTTTATTCTTTAATAATGATGGTCAATCAAAGTATCTAATAACTTTCTTATTTATTAAAATAGAATTAACTAAGTTGCAAATTATAGCCATTTTTATAGCATCTGTATTATTAGCACTTATTATATTATGAGGCTCATATTTTATTAATATCTATCAACTCAGATCTAAAAAAACTAAAAAAAATTGGTTTGTAATATTTGCTCCTGTATTTATGACAATTATTTTGTCAGAAATAGTTTGTAACATTATGATAATTCCTGTGTTTGATGAAATGTTATCACCATTGAATTATTCTACATGACTTGCAATAAGACTATTATTATTTATACCAATGGTACTAATAAATATCGCCATTATTTTACCAATATATATAATCATAAATAAAAATGTTACATACAACTATGAGGATGATACTATTGGAGAATTGAGTACTAGTAAAAAATATGGTGATAAACATCTGTTCAAGAATTGATGAAATAAGGTAAAACATAGGAGTATTAATAAAGAGGAATAATTATGAATAATCATGACAAATTAAAAGATTTATCAGAATCATTACTATTTAACTTAAATGATGATGAAATTGAGTCAATTAATAAAGAATTTAATGATATCATTAATCTACTTAATGAAATATCAAGTATAAATGTTGATAATCATAGTGAGTCATTATCTTTTATTGAACCCATTAGATTAGAAAATGTAATTAATGATGATGAGATAGAAATATATGACAGCAATGAAGTGTTTTCAAATTGTAGTTTTTTTAAGAATGGTATGGTGGTGTTAAAGAATGAAAAATAATACTATTCAGAATATAAGACAACTAAATGAAAATAACAATAATAACTACAAAACATATTATGATGAAATTTTAATCAATATGAATAAGATAAACAAGATTTATAATTGTTCTTTATCAATTGTTGAGTTTAATCATAAGGATGCTAAGAAATCTAAACTAAATGGAATTTTTTATTCATTGAAAGACAACATTGCAACAAAACATACAAAAACAACAGGAGGATCATTATTTTTATCAGATTATGTTCCATCCTATAATGCTCATGTAAAAGATTTATTAGATCAGGCTGGAGCAATTTGTATATCTAAAGATAATTTAGATGAATTTGGTTTAGGTGGAACTGGTACATATTCTGCATATGGTATGGTAGTTAATGCTTTTGATAATAAACGTATTGCTGGAGGATCATCATCAGGTAGTAGTGTTATGGTTGCAAAAAATATTGTACCTTTTGCTATAGCTACTGATACAGGTGACTCAATTAGAAAACCTGCTTCCTTTCAAGGAATTGTAGGATTTAAGCCAACTTATGGAGCTATTTCTCGTTATGGTGTTTTTCCTTACTCTCCTAGTTTAGATCATGTTGGAATATTAGCTAACAATGTAAATGATGTTGCTATGGTTTTTGAAGTTATTTGTGAAAAGGATAATAAAGATATGACATCAATTGATTTAAAAAATGAGTATCATAATTTATTGATAAATAGTAAGAAAAAATTTAATGATTATAAAGTAGCCTTTTTAAAAGATGTATTCCAAGAAATGCATAGTGGTGAAAAGGAAGAATTTGGCAAATACATAAATCATTTAAAAAAGAAAATAAAAATAGATGATATTAATTTTGGAATGGATATGCTAAAGTTGATTGATCCAATTTATAAATCAATAAGTTATGGTGAATCTACTAGTTGTTGATCCAATTTATCTGGAATTTTGTTTGGTAATCATATTGATGGAAGTAACTTCAATGAAATTGCAAATAAATCAAGAACCAAATATTTTGGAAAACAACTAAAGCGAAGATTTGTAATAGGTTCATTTATAACTTCTAAAGAGAATTTTGAAGAACTTTTTTTAAAAGCAAAAAAAATTAGAAAATTAATAGTTGATAGAATAAATAATCTTCTAAATCAATATGATTTTTTATTGATTCCAGGAGCTTCATCTATTGCTCCACTAGTTGAAGATGTTCTTCATTCTAAGACTGATAGAGATATATGTAGTGATGCATTGCAAATTGCTAATTTTGCAGGATTACCATCTATTACATTACCTGCAATAAAATATTCTAATATGCCACTTGGTATAAACATTACAGGAGGATACAAAAAAGATTTGGATGTATTGTTATTTGCACAATTATTAGAGAATTTAGGAGAAACAAATGAATAATTTTGAAGTAATTATAGGTATTGAAGTACATGTTGCTATTAATACAAAAGCAAAAATGTTTTCTAATGCTAAAAATAGTTATAATCAGAAACCAAATACAAATGTTTCTTTTATGGATTTAGCATTGCCAGGCATTTTACCAATTGTTAATAAACAAGT
>CASGBP010000030.1 GCA_949299825.1 uncultured Mycoplasmataceae bacterium | reverse complement strand
GGAGGATATAATTCATTAGTTAAAGCAACTGGAGGAAAAGATGTACCTGGTTTTGGTTTTGGATTAGGGGTTGAAAGAATGATTATTGCTATTAATAATGAAAATCCTAACTTTTTTAGTTTTGATAATAATTTAAATATTGTTTTTGCACCATTAACACCAGAAGCATTTAAAGCAGCTAGTTTATTACAAAACATAATTAGATTAAATGGTTATAGTTCTGATATGTTAAGCAATACATTTGAATTAAAAAAACATTTTAAATTTGCTGAAAATCAAAAGTGTAAATATGTAGTAATTATTGGTGAAAAAGAATTAAAAGAACAAAAGTTAGTAATAAAAAAACAGGATGAAAAAAACAAGGAAGAAATAAAAATATCTATTAGTGAGTTTATTGATTTTTTAAAACAAAATATTGGTGATTATTATGGAAATTAAAAATAGAGTATTTTGCAATGATATTAATGAGGCGAAATTAGATTCTGAAGTAAATATTTTTGGTTGAATTAAAAAAAATCGAAAATTAGGAAATTTAATTTTTTTAGATATTGTAGATATTAGTGGTTTAGTACAAGTAGTTGTTCAAAATGATAGCAAATACTTTAGTGAGATTTCAACTTTATCAAAAGAATCAGTTGTTAATATTAAAGGAACAGTTAAAAAAAGAGAAGCACCAAATAAAAACATTAAAACAGGTGATTATGAAATTATTTTAAAAGAAATTAAGATAATATCTAGAGCTGATAATACTCCATTTGTTATTGATGATGAATTTATCGATGCTAATGAGGAGATTAGACTAAAATATCGTTATCTTGATTTAAGACGACAAAAATTAAGAAAAAATTTAATATTGCGTTCAAAAATTATTAATAGTTTTAGATCTTCACTAACTAATCTAAATTTTTTTGAAATAGAAACACCTATATTATGTAAACCAACTCCTGAAGGATCGAAGGATTATATAGTTCCATCAATTAATGGAAAAGGTAATTTCTATGCTCTACCTCAATCTCCACAACTATACAAACAATTATTAATGATATCAGGACTAGAAAGATATTTTCAAATAGCAAAATGTTTTCGTTGTGAGGATTTAAGATTAGATAGACAACCAGAATTTACTCAATTAGATGTAGAAATGTGTTTTGTTGATGAATTAACAATACAAACAATTATTGAAGAAATTATCCAAAAGGCATTAAAAGAGGTTTTAAATATAGAAATTAATATTCCTTTTAAAAGAATGGATTATGATTATGCTATTGAATATTATGGAAGCGATAAACCAGATTTAAGATTTGATGTATTAATTAAGGATTGTACTAATGTATTTAAATCAACTGAGTTCAATATTTTTAGAAAAATTATTGAGGATAACAAACAAATTAACTATTTATTTGTTGATAAAGATGTAAATAAGAACAACATAAAATATTTAGAAAAAATAGCAAAAGATAATAAAGCAAAAGGTTTAGCTTGAGTAAAAGTAGACAAAAATAAAATCATAGAAGGATCTATTGCAAAGAACATTGAATCTCATTTGATTGAAGAATTATTAAAGAATGAATCATCTACTTCTGGTACATTCTTTTTTGTAGCAGATGAAAGAAATATTTGTAAAAAGGCATTGGGTGCAGTTAGAAATGAATTAGCAAAAGTTTGTAACCTAGTTAAGGATAATGATTTTTCTTTTGTTTGAATTGTTAATTGACCATTATATGAATATGATGAAAACGAAAAACGTTATGTTGCTGCTCACCATCCATTTACTAGTCCTGCAATTGAATATTTAGATACTTTTGATAAGGATTTTATAAGTGCAAGGTCTAGAAGTTATGACATTGTATTAAATGGTTTTGAAATTGGTGGTGGTTCAATAAGAATTCATGATAGAAACATTCAAGAAAGAATGTTTAAATCATTGAATTTAAAATCTGAAGAAATAGAAAATAAATTTGGATTTTTTATGGAGGCATTAAGATATGGAACTCCAATTCATGGTGGAATTGCTTTAGGAATTGATAGATTAATTATGTTATTAACCAATTCAAAAAGCATTAGAGAAGTCATTGCATTTCCAAAAAATTCATCTTCTGTTGATTTAATGACCAATGCACCAAGTCAAGTACCAGAAAAGGAACTAGAAGAATTACAAATTAAAGTTATTAGTAAATAAATTATTTTTTAAATAAATTTATATATGTTGATGAACTTAACATCCTATTGATTTCTTCAAGATTCATTTCATTAATATATTTACTATTAAAAGCATAGAACTGTTGAATTCTTTCAAAGAAAGATCTTGTGTATAAATCATCCTTAGATTTATTATCATAATCAATAATTCTTTGCTTATATTCAGCTTCAGAATATTTATTAACAAACACTTTATTTAATTTGTTTTTAGTTACTTTTTCTTGTTTATTTTTACCAATACATAAAGCAACAAATGGAAAGATATAATTAGGTAAATTTAAAATTTGTTTTGCTTTCTCCATATCTGATCTTATTGCTCCAATTCAACATGTTCCATAATTTTGACTAATTGCATAATCTTGTAACATAGTTGCAGCTATTGTTGCATCCACTATACTTGATAAAATTAGATTTGGAATTGATTCATTATGTAATGTATATTCACAAGAATTTTCATATGCCATAACAATAGTTGTTAAATCAATTAAAAACACTGCAAAAATTGAACACTCTCTAATATGTGTTTGACTAAATCCAATAATTGACAATTGGTTTTTCAAATCTTGATCAGTGATAAAAATACATGAAAAATGATTTCCATTTATTGAAGTAGGTGAAGCATTGACAATATCAATAAATTTGTTTAATTCTTCTTCTTGCATATCATATTTTTCAAATTTTCTTATTGAATTTCTTTCAATCATTTTTTTATACATAAATTCTCTCCATTTACTTAGAAATTTTGATTATAGCATTAAGTTTTTAGAATAAAACTAATGATTTCTAAGTTTACCGGTAAAATTAATAAATTTCTTTTGAGTTTCATTCATTTTCTTACCTGGAACTTGATGACAATGTCTACATCTTGGAGCATAACTTTCACTATTACCAATTAATACTAGTTTTGAATTATAGTCAGCTGGAACATTTTCAATTAATCTTTGTGTCATTGTAGCTGGTGCACCACATTCGGTACAAATAGCTGTTAGTTTATGAATAATATCAGCTTTAGTTAGTAATGAAGGAATAGGTCCAAAGGCTTCGCCCCTAAAATCTCTATCTAGTCCAGCTACCATAACTACATAACCATGATTTGCCAGAATATCACACACATCAGTTAAATTTTCGTCAAAAAATTGTGCTTCATCAATTGCTACCACTTTATATGTGTTTTTATCATTCATTAAGTATTCTAAGATTTTATATGGATTTGATATTTCGATTGCCACATTTGAAAAACCATTTCGTGATTTTATTTGATTATTGCTTCTTGTGTCAATTTTAGGTTTAAATACTATGTACTCTACATCAGCATATTCAAGTCGTTTTAGTTTTCTAATTAATTCCTCTGTCTTTCCAGCAAACATAGGACCACAAATTACTTCTATTCATCCACTAGGTAGGGTTAGTGCTCGGAACTTAGCCATATATTTTCCTTTCTATACATTAAACTTAAAGTTACAAATGTCACCATCTTGCATTTGATAATTTTTACCTTCAACATTTAATTTGCCGGCATCTTTGACTGCTTGTTCACTTTTAAAATGGATAAAATCATCATATTTAATAATTTCTACCTTAATAAAACCTCGTTCAAAGTCAGAATGAATAATACCAGCACATTCAGGTGCTAAACTATTTTTCTTAAATATTCATGATCTAACTTCTTTTTTGCCAACTGTAAAAAATGTACAAAGATTTAATAATTCAAAAGCATTCCTAATAACCTTATTTAGTCCTGATTCATCAATTCCTAATTCTTTCAAAAATACAACTTGATCATCCTTATTCATAGTTGATATTTCAGATTCAATTTTGGCACTTATTGGAATTATTTTTATGTTCTTTTTATCTGCATATTCTTTTAATTGTTGAAAATATTTGTTATTTGATTGATCATTAATACTTAATTCATCAACATTAGCAACAAACATATAAGGTTTTATTGTAATTAAATTAAAATTTTTGATGATAGCAATTTCTTCCTTATTTAAATTTGCTTCAATTGCTAATTTATTTTCTTCCAAACATTTTAGTATTTTATTTAAAACATCATATTCAGAAGTAAGTGTTTTATCCTTATTAGCAGTGACACTTTTTTTTATTTTGTTTATCCTATTATTAACTATTTCTAGATCAGAAAGAATTAATTCAAGGTTTATTATTTCAACATCATCAATAGGATTAACCTTATTATTTACATGGGTAATATTTGGATCCTCAAAGCACCTTACAACATGTATAATAGCATCAACATCTCTAATATTTTGAAGGAATTTATTACCTAAACCTTCTCCATTACTTGCACCTTTAACTAATCCAGCAATATCAACAAATTTTACTAATGAGTAAATGGTTTTTTCAGGTTTTACTATTTCACTTAATTTATCTAGTCTTTTATCAGCCAAGTTTACAATTCCTATATTTGGTTCAATGGTAGCAAAAGGATAATTTGCAGCTTCAACTTGTGAATTTGTAATAGCATTAAAAAGGGTAGATTTTCCTACGTTAGGAAGACCAATTATTCCAGTTGATAAATTCATTAATTAATCCTTAATTATTCCATAAGAACCAAATTCTTTGAATTTTTGAATGCAAACTCGCTTGATTGCTTCTTTTCCAGGAGCTAACATTTTTCTAGGATCATAACCTTTAGCTTTAGTATCCAAATCTTTTTTTGATTCAACATATTTTCTAACTGCTTGTGCAAAAGCTAATTGACACTCAGTATTAACATTAATCTTTGATATTCCATTAGCAATTGAACGTTTAATTTGATCGATTGGAATTCCTGAACCACCATGTAGTACTAATGGTAAATTAATTAAGGATGATACATCACTTAGTAATTCAAAATCCAATGATTTTCAAGATTTAGGATAAATTCCATGAATTGAACCAACTGCAACAGCTAAAGCATCAATTGGCAATTTAGACATTTTTAAACATTCTTCAATGTCTGCTATTTCTCCAGTACTAGTTTTACCATCTTCTGTACCACCAATTCCACCTACTTCAACTTCAACAGATGCATCATATTTTTTTGCAATTTTTAAAATATTACTTGTATTAATTAAATTTTCACTAATTGGTAATGAACTTCCATCATACATAATTGAACTAAAACCTGCCTCAAGTGCTTCAACACATGCATCATATGACCCATGATCTAAATGTAAAGCAACTGGTACAGTTATTTTTCCTTGCTTAATCATATTGTTTACCATATCAACAATATTTTTGTAGCCTCACATGTACTTAGCTGCACCTTCAGACACACCAATTATGACAGGAGAAGATGATTCTTGAGCTGCTTCTAGGATTGCAGCAGTTCATTCAAAGTTATTAGTATTAATTTGTGCAACGGCATAATTAAATACTCTAGCCTTTTTAAGCATTTCTTTCATATTTACAATTGCACTATTCTTCATATTCACCTTCTTCGTCAATTACATCATCAAATTTACCTTGTGGTTTATCATCTTCATCTTCATCATCAACAACTTCAAGTGAACCAGTATCAACATTTCTATAACCATTTTTATGTTCTTTAATTTCACTCTCAGACATAAATTCCTTAAAGTTTTCTTCTACTTCATCTATATTACTATTGAATAAAGCTTTTGAAATACTATTGTATTGCTCATGAGAAATTAATTCTCTAAGTGTTCATTTATTATTTGGTGTTTTGATAAATTCATTATTCTCAATCATTTCTTGATAAAAATCACTTATCAAATCATCATCTATTTTTAAATTACATTTTTTTGATACCAATTCCCATAATTCGCTTAATTCTATTTCATTATTTTTTTTGCTCTTAATAACTTCTTTTGCAGTTTCTAACAATTTATCCATCATTTTAAGCCCCTTTATGAACTTTAACACTAGAATATTATACACACTTTATTTTTTATAAATAAGAAAAGTTTAAATAGTATATAATACTATTAAGTTAGTAGAAAGGAAAATATGTTAGTAACTAATAAGGCGCCAGATTTTAAAGCTTTGGCAGTTATGGAAAATAATGAAATAAAGGAAGTTACTCTAAAAGATTTAATGGGCAAAAATGGCTTAATTCTATTTTTTTGACCTAAAGATTTTACTTTTGTTTGTCCTACAGAAATAATTGCTTTTGACAATAAAGTAAAAGAATTTGAATCTCGAGGATTTAAGGTTGCAGGTGTTTCTTGTGATAGTGAAGTTGTTCATATCGCTTGAAAAAATACTCCTGTTAATAATGGTGGTATTGGCAATGTCAAATTCCCTATTATTGCTGATTTAAAAAAAGAAATAGCAAGATCTTATGATGTACTATTTGATGAATCAATTGCATTAAGAGGAACCTTTTTAATTGACAAAAAACATGTTATTAGACAGGCTACTGTTAATGACCTTCCTTTAGGCAGAAGCATAGATGAGATGTTAAGACTTGTAGATGCATTATTATTTGTTGAAGAACATGGTGAAGTTTGTCCTGCAAATTGAAAAAAAGGTCAAGAAGCTATGAAACCTACTGCTGAAGGTGTAGCTAATTTCTTAAAAAATAACGCAAAGAAATTATAAACATATATAATTAATTTGAATAAAAAAGATACCAACTATAAATTGGTATCTTTTTTTTCCATAAACAAGGAAATTAAACTACATAGTTGTATTATTGTTTTGACTATTCTTTTTAGCCCTAATTTTATCTTTTCTACGCTTATTTTTAATTCTTTTTTCTAGTTGAACAGCTTTTTTGTGTTCTCTAACTTTTTTTCTTCTTCTACCCATAATTTTGTAATTTCAATGGAATAATTATATCATTAAAAAACGTTTAAATAATATTTAAAAAATATTTTTTACTTGATTACAAATTTTTGTATTTTTTAAAGGTGGAGATAAATTATATGAATTAGCTAAAAAAATAACCTAAAATGGGAGAAAACTACTATTAAATTGGCTTTTTTAAAATCAAAAGACATAAAAATTAAAAATAATTTTTCCTTATGTTTTATGCCCAATTTTTTAATTATTAAAATAAGCAAAAAAAGAGGCGTATACTCAAGGTATAAGGGCATATAGGAGAAAAGTATGAAAAAGTTAAAATTAAAATACTTAGGATTAAGTTTAGCAGGGGTTTTATCAATTGCTGCAATAGTTAGTGTTCCATTAGTAGTTACATCATGTAGTGAAAGTAAAAAGGATTTATCAGTAAATAACAATAGTTCGACAACACAAAATTTAATAGCTACTCAGAAAGCTTTTGAAAATTCTGAAAAAGTTTTTTTAACAAAAACAAGTGCAGGTCTACCAATTTTTGGATATGAAGATCCAAATACAAGTTTTGATGGTTTAATTCTTAATGCAGAAAATGCAATAGATGCACTAGAAAAATATAAATTAAACAATAAGCTAAATCAAAATGAAACAATTTGAGCAGATTCTTATATTTTTCAGTGAAAAATGAAAATAGAAAATATTAGAAGTGGAATAATTTATTTAGGAGCAAATCCTATTACTGGTTCAAGAGTATTATCAAGTTCTTCAAACCACATTAGTAATTTTGTAAAGGATGCAGTGAACATTTATCCTTTAAATCCAGAAACTGGTGATCCAGATACTTCGGCACTACCAGATACATCATTAGTTAATAGTTTAGCTAGTAGATTATTGGATGCAGCTAAATCAATTGAAGAGTATAGGTTATACATGGATTATGGACAAGAAAAATATGGATATCAACCTTCAACCATTACTAAGAAATTATTAGTTAATCAGTTCATTAATTTTTTCTATCAAAATGAAGTTAATGATTTTGTTACTAATTATTTAAATCAATCTAATAATTCAATTACCATTGAAAAATTAGTACAGTTAGAACCAACAAATAATTATTTTAGTGATTTAATTCAAACAATAGATCAAATTGATTATTTGTCAAATGAACAAAAAAATGAAATTAAATCAAATGTGTCAATATTGAAAGAATCTTTATCCAACTTTGTTAGTTGATATGCTACTGATTACTACGTTGATGAGAATTCATATGGTCCAGAAAATAAGTCAACAAATGGAAAACCGATCACTTTAACTTCAGTAGTTCCTTCTGGAAATGATAGGGAGGAAGAAAAGACAATTTATGGTAATGGCATTGCTTTATATGGGTTAGGTTTGACCACAAATGATTTAAATCAAACAAATATTGGTATTGGTTTTATGAAATTAAAAAATGGAACATCTAATCCATTTATTTCATCATCAAATGATGTATATCAACAATTATTATTTAATAACAATTCAATTGATACTAGTGCAATAGATATTTATCAACAAGGAATTAAATATACTAAAGATGCGATGCAGAAAATGAGTAAAATTGCAAAATTGGTAAATGAAATTGTTGTTGGTGGAATTAATGATAATACTCAAATTTATTATGATGCTGACGGTATAGGTGATGGAGAAAGACAATTAGTAACCTTAGGTTCAATAAACAATAATAGTTCAATTGCTAATGCAGATGAAAAGTTATTTAAAGAATTCAACGTGTGACTTAACCAAGAGGATTTCTTTTGAGGTCGCGAATATCTAGAAGGTCAGGATTTAAGCAACTTCATTGATAAGTATTGAACTAATCCTCAAACTAGTGAATTGCAACAATACAAAAATATAATTATTCAACAAGGTTATAAGGAACATTGAGAAAATGCTACTACCATAAGTGATAACTCTGAATCTAATGGAACAGTAACTGGTGATCAAGCATTAGCAGGAGCGGTACTATCATTAAAAGATTACATTGATTTTAAAGTAGCTACTGATGACACATTTGATGCTAATTTTAATTCCATAAGTGATTATGTTATTTCTCCTTATAATTATGACATTAGAGTTGATATAGGAGTAGGGATGGAAGGTCCTAGAGGATCATGTCAATTCCAATATAATTGTGACCCTTATTATTCTCTACCAAAATGAAGTGTTAGTTCATTAACAACTCATGAAGGTAAAATGGGACATCATACACAACAACAATATTGAACTGAATATCTTGAAGGTGGAGAAGGTTTAAATAATAGTGGACCTGGATATAGTTTTGTAAACGATGCATTTCATGAAGGTTGAGCTGTGTTCACTGAATGATTTGCAAATGAATTAGAAATTTATGGAACTGAATTAGATGAATTTAGAATGCCAACTAACTGATTAAGCGCAAAAGGATTAGTACCAAATTTTGATTCAAATAACATAGAGTCATTGACAGCTAAAATGAAAGAATTACATGCAGGTGTTTATTATGATAAAGCTATTGGTGAAATTGATAGTGAAGAAAAATTGACCAATTCTATTAAGTTAGCTAACATGCTTCAATATTATGGATTCTTGAATGAAGCTCAACTAAGAAATATGCGTTTAGCTTTAGATACTGCATATCATCACCAACCATCAATTGATGATCAAACTCATCAGGATAGTTCATTACCTTATGGAGCATCAATTAAACAAGTAAGAGATTTTATGACTGCTAATTCTGCATTGGGTGTGGGTGACATTAACTCAGAATCAATTAGATATTTAGTAATGCCTTCACAAGCAACAGGTTATATGTTAGGAAAAATAATTTTTGAGGATTTATATAGTAGTGTGCAAACTAAATTAGGAATAAATTTCCTTGATCCTAGCGGCAAAAACGAAATTAAAAAATTATTTGATTTATTTTTAAGAAACGGTGAAATTCCGCTTGAAGTGTTGCAAGAACAAGTTATCAAAGAATATGATATTAATGTTGCTAATACACTTGGATTTTCAACCTCTTTAAACTATAGTTTGGTTAATAATAAGTTTATGTACCTTTCTTAAAGCAATGCTAAAATACTAAATAAATATAATATTATTGGAAAAGATATTAGTACTAATATCTTTTTCTTTATATTGGAGGCAAAAGTATGAAAAAATTAAAATTGATAAATAATAACGAAATACCAATAATAGGATTTGGTGAATTTTTAGTTGATAAGAATGATTGTGTTAACATAACTAAAAATGCAATTAATGTTGGTTATACTCATTTTGATACAGCACAGTTTTATATGAATGAAGAGGAAGTAGGAACTGCTATATTGAAAGTAAAATTGATAGAAAAAAATTCTTTATAACTACTAAAATTTGATTTGATAATATGGGTTATGAAAAAGCAAAAAAATCCTTGCTTGAATCATTAGCAAAGTTAAAATTAGATTACATTGATCTTGTTTTGATTCATCAACCATATGGTGATTATTATGGTGCATGAAGAGCAACGGAAGAGTTTTATGAGCAAGGAAAAATTAAGGCTATTGGAGTTAGTAATTTTTCAATTGAAAGACTTGCTGATTTATACTATCATGCAAGAATTAAACCAATGGTTAATCAAATTGAAATTAGTCAATTAATTCCTCGAAAGAAAGAAATTGAATGATGTAAAAAAAATAACATTGTTGTAGAAGCATGATCACCAATTGGTGGACAAATGAGAAAAGATTTAATTTTAAATAATGAAAAGTTAAAAGAATTATCTAAGCAAAAGAATAAATCTGTTGCCCAAATTGTATTAAGATGATTAGTACAGCAAGATGTAGTTACTTTAATAAAATCAAATTCATTAGAAAGAATGAAAGAAAATATCGACATTTTTGATTTTGAATTAAGTGATAAAGAAATGCAAATAATTAATAATCTTGAATTAAATCAACCATTAATTGAACACACATCATTAGAAGGATTTGAATTAATAAAAAATATAGCAGAGCAAGGAAGAAGAAATGAAAATAATTAAATTATATTTAATTAACCTTAAAACTAGATTATTGTTTTCTAAAAAAATATTACAAAAATAGGCTTTTATATATTTTATTGTTTATACTATATATATGAAAAATAAGAAAATCTTTACCTATATTGTTTCTTTTTTTGGCATATCTGGCATGGCTTTTGGTTGACTATTTTTAGCTGTTAATCAACCAACTATTAGTCAAACATCAAGTAGTCAAGACAGTTCAATTTTAGCTAAATCTTCAGTAGAAAAAGCTAGTTCTACAAGATCAATTCAGGTTAAATTAAAAGATTTTAATTATACTGATGTTTCTATTAGTCAAGCAAATTGAAAATATTCAATTAATAATAGGAACTTTTCAAGTTATATTGGTTATTTAGAAAGTGCAAATGTAAATTCTGTTGTTAAGGATTATGCAAAAATCAATTTTACAAACAATAACATAAGTCTAAAATTAAAGGAAGATATTGCTTCTTGATTTGGTGGAGTATACAGTGCGAATGTTCCAGAACGTAGAGCTGATGAAACTAAAGTTATGGCTGAAAGTGTTAATCAAATAAACTTTAATCGTAAATGGGGTAGAAATTACTTTTGAATATATAAGTATGATAATAGTGATAGTCAGATTGAACAATATGGATTAAATTTTGTTCCTAGTAATTTTGAACCAGATGCATCATTTCAAATTGATAACAAATCAATTATTAAATCTGAAAGTAAGGATGGACAAGCAACTAAAATTAATATTTCAAATGGTAGTTATGATATTCCTATTGATAGTAATTATACTAGTACTTCTCAACCAATTGTTTTTAGCTCAAGGTCAGTTTTACCAGGTTTTAAATTAGGAAGAAATACAAGAGAAACCTCAACTCTTTTTGGTTTAGAAATCAACAATAGCACCACATTTAATCAATTTTGAAATACAAATGAATATAAAGACCTTCCACATGATTCTATGAATTTTGTGGTTGATTTTGATGAAAACGGTGAGTTAATGGCATATGTGCTTGATTCATATACATCAGAAGGTTCTGTTCATTCTTCTATTTTGGAAAGTACAACATATGTTGGTGATCTTTCTGTTTATCCAAGTGATGTTATTGATGGTTTAAATATTAATTTAAGTGAATGATCTAAGTTTTTTGATATTAAAACTCAATATACAACAAACTCAATAGCTAGAGATTCTACGATTGAAATAGTTGCTAATGACAAAGAAGGAACAATTGAAATTAAAATGATACCAAAACTTGTTATTCAGCAAGAAATTTATTCTGAAACCTATACAACAGATTTAGATCCATTAACAACTAAAAAAGCAACATTTAGAGATTATAGCCTACTTAATAATAGTGATGATAGTTTCTCTTCCTCAATAACAATCAAAGGTTTTGCAAAAAAAGAGTTTAAAGATACTGAGATCATTAAGGATGTTTTAAGCATTCTTCCAAACACTAATATTAACCCCTACTCAGCAATTGAGTTTTCTTCATTAGCCGAAAGAGATAAATTGTTAATTGATGAAATTTTTAATAATAGAAAAACTATATTCAATTCACTTCCAAATAGTTTTAGTACTAACAATATAAATATTATTAAGTTTATTACCAATAGTGATGATGTCACAACTGCAAAAGTAATTTTCACTATAAATAACTATTATCAAGATTGACAATCAGTTTCAAATCCTCCACTTGAATGTACATTAACATTAGAAGGTTTTGCTAAAGGAATAACTTCAGCTAATGAAAATACAAATCTTAATTTAAATGTTGATAATTTTAATTTTAGTGAAAAGATTGCTCAATTTGCTATTTTACAAAATAATGACTACTTAGAATCAAATTATAGTTTAGATTATACTGGTCAAACTATTCCAATTAGTGCTAGTGAATTAGATATTAATTTTTTACAACAATTTTTTAATCTTGTTGTGGCTGGTAATAAAGAATCAATAACCTATAATAACATTACTAACATTGCTCTTCGATATGACAATATAAATGGAAAAATACACGTAGAATGATTTGAATTAAATGCTTATTATGACAATACATCTAATCAATTGCAACAACGTGTTAAGAAATTTGATACTCCAAATTTAACTTTAAGTGGTTTTAAAAAATTAACAGACGATAATTTATTTTCTTTCAAGAACACCATCGATATTAAGAATAATTCAGAAAGTGTGAATGATATAAATCAAGATATTTTGCTTGATAGATTAAATAATGATCCAAATTATTCAATTTTTTTAACTAACCCAACTAATCCGACTATTCCTTATCCTTCTTTTGATGTTAACTTATTTGGTAAAGTTATAGCAATAGAAAGTTTTAAAAGGAATGAATTAGAGGGAACTATCAGTTTTAAACCAAAAATTTCAAATGTTTATATAAGTCCTTTCCAAGGTAGTAATGATTTGGTTTATGTAAATGAATATCCTTTTAACGAGGAAGTAATAATCACTGGATTTTATGCTGTTGGTAAAAATACTA
This sequence comes from uncultured Mycoplasmataceae bacterium, assembly GCA_949299825.1. Lineage (GTDB taxonomy): Bacteria > Bacillota_I > Bacilli_A > Mycoplasmatales > Mycoplasmoidaceae > Mycoplasma_L. Next base: position 17,456 of record CASGBP010000030.1, on the reverse strand, counting down.
TTATAAGTGATGCTGAATATACTTGAGGCATGAAAGCATCTGATGTACAGGATGATCCAGTAAAACAACTTGAATTTCTTGGCAAGTTTTACCAAAATAACATTAAATATCCTTATCCAGGTAGTACTAGTGATGACTTGTCAATAAATGTGATTTCAGCTGACAATAGCAAAGGTGAATTAGTTGCAACTTTCACTTTTGCAGGATATCAAGTAAATGGTGTAAAAGAAACTCCTCCTCATACAACAGGTCAATTAACCATTAGGGGTTTTGATACTCAAGCTGCTACTGATTTTAATTACAATGTTACAATTGATCCAATCCTTGATAGTAATAATGATCCAATGAATATATACGATGTTAGTGAAAGTGATATAAAAACAAAGTTAATTGAGAATAATTATGCAATATTTAATCAACTAGTATTAAATCCTGCCACTATAACTCCTAGTGACTTTGAAATTATTTCCTTAGAACGTGATTTTGCAACAAAAAACATTTACTTTAAAATAAAATTGAATAAATATTGAGATAGTCTTGGTAAGTTAAATGATGATCCTCCATTAATTTCACCTAGATCATTTACAATTGGTAAATTTACTGTTAATGATGAAACCTTAGATAATTATACTTACACTTATTATGTACCAAATATAAGTGATCAAAAGCTACCTTCTACTTATTTTACTAATCCAAATTATGTTGAAAATATTTTAGCTATGAAAACTTATGTTGTTCAATCTATCAATGAACAAGTTAGACTTGGTTATTTATCAATCCCTTCAATTACTGAAGATAATTTCACAATTTCACTAAACACTAATAATTATAGCAATGAAACAATTGCACAAGCTTATGGTTCAGGTAAGATATCTTTAGTTATTAACTTGCATAAATACTATAACAACAAAGGGGAATTAATTGAAAATCAGGCTGAACCAAAAGTTCTATATGCAACTTTAACTGGGTGATATATTTACAATACTTCTATTCTTACTAAAGAAATAACTTTATCTGCAAGTGAATCATATGATACTTCAATTGATGAAGATACTTTAAAACAAGTTATTTTAGACCATAATGATGAAATTTTTAAGGATGCACCTTTTATCGATGAATCAAATTACGATGGTTACAAAGACAACCTTGAAGTTACTATTGACAGTTTTAGAAATGATAATAATTCAGTTTCATTAATTTGTACAATAGGACTTAAATATTATTTTTCAAATGGTTCATATGTTTCAAGTCCTGATTTGTTTGGTTTATTGACAATAAAAGGATTTAGCCAATTAACTGCAACAACCTTTACCGATGAACTAGAAATTAGTGCAGGAATAAATGTTTTACCAACTGATTTATTTAAAAATCAAAATAATCTACAAAGTTTAGATTCTAACTTCAAGTCATTTTTGTTATCAAAGGTGGTGTTACCAAATAAAATTGGATTAACAGTTAATGATTTTAAATCAATTACTTTAAGTGATCCTAATAATGTTAATGGAACAATTAAATTAACTGGTTTGACTATCAATGGTTATGATTATAGAGGTAATAGAACAGACAAGTCATTAGGACATGAGATTCTAATTACTGATTTATCTAAGGTTAGACAAACAGAAATTGTTGAAGATCACTTAGATTTAACTACTAGTTCATCGAGTGCATTTGCAGCTGATATCACATCTATTACTGAAGAAGATTTAAAAACCATAATTATGAATAATGCTGAATATATTTTTGATGGTACATTGCCTAGTATTAACTCAATCGAAAACGTTGAAATAATTAAAATTGATGATAATTATTCTAATTATTTTCCAGATATAAACGCTCAATTTCCAACTCCTAAAACTCCATATCTAAAAGTATCAGTAACCTTGAATTCACGTTATAACAATATTGGTCAACTAGAGGAAAATGTTTTAACTACTTTATCAACACCTATTTGAATTTATGGTTTTGCAAATCCAAAACAAACTCAACTTCTTTCTTTTACTGTTCCATCATCATTGATTAAAAAAGTATTTGATAATAATGGTATAGGAATCTTTCTATCTGATGTAATTGATGATAATTGAGGAGCAATTCAATCAATGTTAATTAATCTAATTAATGAATGTTATAAAAATATGGAATTGAGAGATAATTTTGTATCAGTTATTGAAAAGGATGCTGAAGGAAATATAGCATGAGCTACTAAAACTGAAACAGTTAATGGAAAATCCTTTTATTTTGATGGAAGTTCTAATTGAGATTTTTTAACAAATGATATTTCCTTACAAAATAAGGCAAAAAAACGTTTAGCTGATGCTGCTGAAAAGGCTATAAACAATCCAGATAACAATAATAATATTTCATGAGGAAAAATGGAAATTGATTTAAGAATGTTAAGAGGAATTGTAGGAAGTGGATATAGTGCAAAACTAGGCAATTTATCAATTAATCAAGGAAGATTATTACTTAGAGCAGAGGGTTTTTTAGTAAGCAAACAAAGCTCTCTACAACAAGCTTTTGATTTAACAAATATATGAATTATTATAGGATCAGTTATAGCTGGATTTACACTTATAGCAATTATTTGTTTAGCATTTTATAAGATTAAACAAGCAAAGCAAAACAAAGAAATTGATTAAATTTGGTATTCATCCATTGTTCTTTTTAAAATCTTTACTAATTCATCAATCTCTAATTCGCTAATTTTAGAACAACTAAATGGCATAAGCTTATTATTTTTTTGATTGTATAAAATTCCATTATATAAGTCACCAAGATTGGTTGCCACATTACTATTAAATACCATGTTAGATATTGAACTATTACACTTAAAAACAACATAGGTATTTGCTTTGATTTTGTCATATGAAACATAATTTGTTGAATAATCAAAGAAAATAATACTAATTCCACATTTATTAGATACTTCAATAATACGATTTAGATAATTAATAACATCCATTGATTGATTAATTAAAATATTGATATCATCAATTAAAATTATTCGATTTGGTTTAATGTTAGATAAACTATCATTTAATTCATATATGTCATTAACATGATGTTGCTTAAGTTTTTCTAAGATATCTTGACAATAATCATCCAATTTCTTTAAAAAACTTAATACTTCATTAATTCCTGTTACTGAGGTTTTATTAACCATTCCTATTTTTAATATATTAAATTCTTTTCTTTGTTCACTTAAATAAAAAATTTGAAAATTTTTATTACTATAGTTTCAAGCAATTGAAGCAATAACTGAATTAATTATTGAATAAATGTTTTCTTGATTATTACTATAAACACTTATGGAATTATTTTTAATTAAATCAAGGATAATAGGGTTATATTGTTCATTTAAGGCAAAACAAAAGTTAATAGGTTTTTCTATTTTTGTTTGTAAAATTTTGTAAAAATGGTTGCTAAACTTTGTTGAAGTATCATTAACTATAATTGAAATTGCATCATCTAAGTATTGGATGGAAAATTGATATTCATTTAAATAGCCCTGAAGTTGAGAAGTAAGAGATTTAAATTTCTCAATTTGGTTTTTATCAACAAAAATTATATATTCTACATGTTCACTATGATTAATTTTAGTATCTTTAATATTAAAATCATTTGCTTTTAAAAACATCGAAATTTGACTAGTAATATATTCGTCATCAATAGTTTTTTTGTTTGTTATTATTTTTTGATTATTTTTAATGGACTTATCATCCTTAAGTAGCGATCTAAAATAATTGTCATATGAAACAGAATCAGCATTAATTTGTTTAGTATCACTATCAACAGTTGCACCTATAAAATCAAATTGTTCTTGTATTGGTCCTGATTGTTGTGTTTCAGTCTTTTTGATTTTTTTATCTAGTTTATTTTTAATTTGACGAGACTTTTGAAAAACAATATTTCTTCAAGATTTAAATAGTAATAAGAAAATAACAATGATAGCAATAATTGAAAAAATGATTAAGAAAAATCCACTAGTAGCACCTACTAATGTACCTATAATTCCTCCATCCAAATAATTTGGTTGTCCAAACAAAAAGTTAATATTGAAATTAAAAATATAGTCTTTTCAATATTTAATATATTCTGTGATCAAATTTAATGGTTCATTATTTGCTAGAACATTTAACAACTGTATTCCACTAAATAAAATAGATAGGAAAAAAGTAGATAATACAATAGCTAAAGCAAACCGTTTGGAGAAGAAAATATTAACCTTTTTATTTATTATTAACATCACTAAAATAGTAATTAGATATAAATACATTAAATACTTAGCATATCCAAATATAAAGCTAAATAAAACTGCATCTAAAAATACTCCTACATAAGGAATCCTAGCTAAAGAAAGTAGCAGGAAAATTAATAAAAAAACATAAAGACAAATTTTAAAAATATTATTGTTTTTAATTTTGTTAAAGTTTTCACTTAAATCACTGACAATTTTTTTTGATTTTTCAGATAATGATTCATTATTATTGTTATCATTGTTAACTTGATTGACAACAACGTCTGAGTTTTCTTTATTAATCTTTTCTTCCTTTTTAAAGAACATTAATTAACCTCTATGATTGTAGGAAGGACAATAGGTCTTTTTTCTAGAAATTTATCAAATAATTTTGTTATTCCTTTTTTAATCATTGTTTTAGTCTCTTTATAATCAACTACCTTATCATTTTTATAAACAAAGTAATTATAAATATTATTGTTAATTTCTTCATGTATTTTATTTAATAAATTCATTGCATTTTGATCATCATGATTAATTAAACCAAAATCATACATATCTAATTTAGATATTATTTCATTTTTTGAATTAACTATAAAAGAAATTGCAAAAGTTCCATTTTCAGTCATTTGGTTTCTTTCATATAAAACAGAAGAAGTGATATCACTAGTACCAAATGCACTTAATGGGATTGCTTCAAAATTGTATTTTTGTTTGATTGATTCTAATTCTCCATTATAAAAACTTGCTACTTCTCCATTAGATAAAACCAATACTTGATCTTTCTTCATTCAAGTTTCATTGATAACTTCCATATATTGAATGAATGATTTATATAACCCTCCAACCGGAATAATAAATTTAGGTTGAATTAATGATGCAGTGAATTTGTGATCCTCATTTGATGGTTCAAGTGGTAATATGGTTTTTGGCATTACAATGGTCTTGATATCAAATTTTGATATTTTATCTAGTAGTTTACTTGCTAACCCTTCATAACCAGGAATTATTTTTGTACCTAGTACAAAAATATCATTATTTTGGAATTGCAATCTTTCATCTTCTTCATCTAATATTTTGTGAACTTTGCTAAATAATTGTTCAGGCTCTCCAGTTATTACTACTACAACATTTTTTTGATTTTTAAGTTCAGAAATAGGCAATGAAATTAAACCTTTATTATTGTATAAATTTGCTTTTATGGTTGCTTGAAATAAATTTATTGAATTACGTGAATATATTATGAAGTATTTTTGATATTTTTTAGCAGCTTGAGCAATTGAGAATAAACTATATGCATCATGGTCATGTATAGCTACAATTACACGGTTTGAAGTGTTAGCTAAAATGTTTTCATAAAATTCCCGATTGTTATGATTAGGTGCAGTAAAACCCTTTGATTTATCAACTATTCCAGTTTGGGTAATTAATAATAAAACTGGTTGACGATTAATAATGTCTCTAATATTAGCAAGTTGTGAATAAAAAGCTTTTGATTGATCGTTGCAAATGATGTAGTTATCAAGATATATTATACATCCCTCTGAAGTTCTAAAAACAAATCCTAATGAATTTGGCATTGAATTAACAATTTTAAACGGGACAATGCATTGCCCATTTTCTAAAATTAAATCTCTCATCGCCATTACTTCAATGAATTTTAAATTATTAACTTTTTCCTGTATTTTGTATTTTGTTGATAAAAAAGTTGTGATTACTGTCTTTGAAACTTCACTTGTAATTATTGGTATGTTAGTACCTAATTTCTCAATTAAAAAATCTAATGCACCAATATTTTGCATTGTTGCTGTACCAATTAGGATGGCTTTTATCTTATCCTTGTTGTTAACTAAATAACTCATATCTGGAACAATTTTACTTACACCTAGAGTTTCCATAATTGGACTTTCAACACCACAATTTATTACATAGATATTCTTATCGATTTCTAGTACATAACAAGCTCTAGATTTTTCATCCAAACCACTAATGGCAAAAAAGTTTATTTTACTCATTAAATCTCCTATATTTATTTTTTATGTAATAAAACTTTGTTAGTAATTTTGAAAATATTATAACAATTTACTAAAAAAAATAAGAAAAATATTGCAAATTTGAATTTTTTTTGATAAAAATAAGTGTAAAATCTAAAATATTTGATTTTTTTAAAAAAAAAGGGTATAATTTATATGTTTTTTTTAGAGGGTATAATGGATAATAATATATGATCAATGGTCTTTGATGATTTTTGCAAGACTTGATACATAGACAAAGTGCACTGTTCTGTTTGTGGCAAGAAAAAAAATAAGACACTTTTGCTAATTAATTTACGAAATAATAGTAATAGTTTGGAAAACATGCCAAAACAAAGACATTGTAACATTTGTAAAGATTGTTTAATGTCATCTACTTTTGATGAGAGGGTAGATATTTTTGCTTTTCTTGCAGTTAGAAGATTGATCACTGATAAAGATTGTTTAATTTGTAAAAGATCAGTTAAGCGATATATTATGGTTTCTAAAGGTAGTAAAGATAAATGTATATGCTACGATTGTTTTGTATATGGTGATAAAAAAAGAATAAGTAATTTCTAATCCTTTATTTCTTGTGCTCTTAGTTGTCCGCATGCTCCATTGATTTTATTTCCTTTTTCTTGTCTAACAGTAACTATCAAGTTATATTTTTTAAGTTCATTGATGAATGGTTTTATATTGTTGCTACGTTTAAATATTGTGTTATCTACTTCATTGTAAGGAATTAGGTTAACATAGCATAATAAATTTTTTAACAATCTTCCTAGTTGATTTGCATGTTCTATGCCATCATTTATGCCTTTAATCATAATATATTCAAATGTTATTCTTCTATTAGTTTTTTTAATTACATCCTTAGCTGCATCTATTAATTTACTAATGTTATATGCATTATTGATTGGCATAATTGAATTTCTTATTTCATCATTAGGGGCATGTAGTGAAATTGCTAATCCCACTTGACTAAAATCTTTTACAAAATCAGGAAATTTATTGATTAGACCACAAGTTGAAACAGTAATTTTTCTTGATCCTATGCCAATTCCATAATCATTTCTAACAATGTTTAAAAATGATTTTAAATTTTCATAATTATCTAATGGTTCACCTATCCCCATTACTACAATGTTTCTAATTTTCTTATTTTTTTGTTTCAATAAATAATCATTTGCAGTTACTACTTGTAAAACTATTTCATCAGCTGTTAGATTTCTAATTTTTTTTAATTGACCTGATGCACAAAATTTACACCCCATGTTACATCCTACTTGAGTTGTAACACATAATGAGTAACCATAATCAAATTTCATGATTACTGATTCAATTTTATTACCGTCTTCAAGTTTAAATAAAAACTTAGTAGTTTCATCATCAGATATTAAACATTTATCAATTGTTAAGTGATTGAAATAGAAATGTTGCTTTAAAAATTCAATATTTTTTTTGGAAACATTAGTCATCAAATCAAAATCATAAACATGTTTCTTATAGATTCAACTAAAAATTTGTCTAGCTAAATAAGGTTTTAAATTTGCCTTTGTAATAAAATCTAATAACTCTTCATAAGTTAGGCTAAAAATACTCTGTTTGTTGTTCATTACTTTAATTCTTCTATGATAATATTCTTAATATCATTAATTGCAGTATTTAAATCATCATTTATTATTTGGTATTTATACTTATCTTTATATTCAAATTCCTTTTTAGCTATTTGTAACCTTTTATCAATTGTTTCCATTTGTTCAGTTCCCCGGTTTAATAATCTTTGTTCAACAACATTAAAATCCTTTGGAAGAATGAAAATTGAAATTACTTTGTCCATGCCAAAAATATTTAGAATATTCATTGCACCCACTACATCAATTTCTAAAATGATATTTTTACCTTGATTAATAGTATTATCTAAATAGTTTTTTGGCGTACCATACTTATTATTAGCATATTCAGTCCATTCTATTAACTCATTATTATTAATAGCTTTTATAAATTCATCATTTGAAACAAAAAAGTAGTTTTTTCCATCAACTTCACCTTCTCTTTTATTTCTAGTTGTCATTGAAATTGAATAAGTAACATTTAAACTATCATCTTTTAATAAGCTGTTAACAATTGTACTTTTACCCACACCTGATGGACCAGATATTACAATAATTTTTCCCTTCTTCATTTATTTAAATACCCTATTTTCTCTAACAAAATAACCTTGTGGATGTTTACAAACAGGACATTTTAAAGGTGGTTCCTTGCCTTTATGAATGTGACCACAATTTGTACAAATTCATAAAATAGGTTCATCACTTTTAAATAGTTTTGATTCATCTAAGGAATCTAATAAGTTCTTATATCGTTCTAAATGATCTCCTTCTATTTTTCCTACCATTCTAAATAAATTAGCTATTTCATTAAATCCTTCTTTTTCAGCTGTATCTGCAAATTCAATATACATATGCTTATTTTCGTATTCTTCACCTTTCATGGCATCAAGTAAATTTTGTCTAGTAACAGGAACATCATCATCATGAAGAAATTTAAATCACAATTTAGCATGTTCTTTTTCGTTTTTTGAAGTTTCTTCAAAAATGCTAGATATTATGTTAAATCCTTCCTTTTTTGCCTTTGATGCATAATATTGATATTTTGTATGTGCTTCAGCTTCATTAGAAAAAGCTATTTTTAAATTTTTTCACGTTTGAGAATCTTTTAGTTCCATTTTCTACTCCTTATATATAGATTATATTATTATATATTAATTACTAGTCCAAAATGTGTTATTTCTAGTTAATTTACTTTAAAGACTCAATAATTCATAAAGAAATGCAAAAAAAATATTAATTATATTAATACCATTTGCCTTGATTGAAAGACCTTTTTTAGTTTGTTAAAATTAGAATACATTGAGGCAATATGAAGGGTACAACTGAATTTAAAACTGATTCACTTATCAATGTAGATGAAATTGTTGAAAAATACAATTCAAGTCTTAAAAATGACCAAAATCATACAAAACCAGGTCAACAGATTTGAAGTGAACCAATGGATGATATTGTTAAATTTAGTCCTAATAAAGATAATAGAACAAGTAATATAAATCAATCAGTATTCAATGTTACTTCAAACAAACTATTTGATGAAATAAAGAAACCAAACTCTTCATCAAGTAATATATCCTTAACTTCTAAATTAGATTTATTTAATGACTTTGATATTAGTAAAAATGTCCAAATAGATCAACAAACCAATTTGGATTTAGATTTTAAGGATTTAAGTAATAAAACAAAAGATTTAAGTGAAAAGTTAAATAACATAGAGACAAAAATTCAAGATTCAATAATTTCAAAAAACCTTGATAAGATTGAAAATAATATAACAAGAGATCAAAAAAGAACTAAAACATTATCTTTTGATTCTTCTAATGAGCTTGAACAACCAGTTATTAAATTTGATGAATATAAAACTAAGACCATAAAACTTAACGACAAGATAAATGATATTGAACAAAAACTAGACAATTTAGAAGCATCAAGTTTAAAAACAAAAAACACTAATTTAATTAGAACTAGTCATATTCAAAATGAAACTAAAAGCAATTTTGATGAATTAATTGAAAACTCTTTTAAATCAAATAATCCAACTAGTCAGGTTATTCATTTTACTAACAATAATGTTAATGAAGAAGAAAAAGTTACTAAAACAGATGTTAAAGGTTATACAAACATTTTCTTTAATGATAATGAAGACTTAACTACTAATGTTAATAATAACCAATTTATCTCATTTGAAAATGATAAGCAAAAAACAAAAAAAAAATTTTTGGGATTTTTTCAAAAAAAAAATCTAAATCAAATGTTATAAATTGCTTTGAAGATGTAAATCAAGCACAAAATTTAAAAGAACAAAAAAGATTAGAAAAAGCAGCTAAAAAAAGAGAGTTTAAAGGAATTTGAAAACATTTACCTTCTTTTTATCGTTTTGAACATTTTATTGCTTTTGCAACACTTATTTTTACTACTTTATTTTTTGTAATTTCTTTAGCTACATTAATTTATGTATGTCATCAAGTTTTCCTTGTTAATGAATCAATGTGATTATTCTTACCTCAAGGGTTATTTAATGCTGTTGCACTTGGTTTCTTAATTTTTGGTATCTTTAATTTTAATAACATTAGAAAAGAATTAAAAATTAATAATTATGTCATTGCTAATGAAAAAGTTACTCCATACATAAAACGGAAGTATAAGTCGTTATGTACTTCATATATTATTTTAAATTGGATATGCTTAACTGTCTATTTTGTGGGAGGATTGATCCTTTTATTGGTTTATATAATTGCATATTTCCATAACTTAATCAATCAGGGTATAAATAATTTTGGTTATTTAGTTATCCAAAATAATAATGATGTATTAGTAATTGTAATGTGAGTGGTTGTAGCTACCATGTTATTCTTTTTGTTATGACAAATAATTTCTTATATTATTAATCATAAACGTAAAAGTGAAATTGAACTTTATTATCAACAAGATATTATCACTGATGAAATGGTTCAAAAATATAAAAAATCAGCTAATAAAAAAGGTTTGGCTATCTTCTTAATTTGTACTATTGCTATTTCATTAACTGTCCTTGTTGTATGATTAGTTTTAAGAAAATTATCAATTAGTAGCTTAATCAAGAAATAAGTTAGTTTACTTGTTTATTTGATTGATATTTTTTAAAGTATTTTTGTAAGAACCTTAATTTTGGATAATCAATTTTATGAGTTTCATTTAGTACAACAAAGATAATAGCATTAATTAAAATAGCAATAAATAACATTAGAACAACCATACCTACATTAAAAGGATCAGCTAGAGTTGCATAATCTGATGCAGAAAGTGAAATGAAAATTGATAAGAATGAAGCCATTACTAAACCAAGTGAAAAACACAAGAAGTAATGTTTTCATTTTTTTATTAATCAATCTATTACCATTGATGAACTTATTATTCCCAATAAAGATCCTATTCCTATTACGGCAATTCATGGAATTAAATTAGCATCTCATGTAGATAAGAAAGTAGATAATGCATAAGTGAATTCTGGATAAATATTCATCATGTATAAAACTAATCCACCACTAACACCAGGAATTAATACACAAAAACCTGCTAAAAATCCACCAGCAATTCATAGAAAAACTTTTGAGGAATCAAAGGTATTTGTATTGATTACCTTGTCACCTAAAAAAGTTACTCCTACAATTGTCTCATTTGTAAATTGATTGGTACTAGTTGGTACAAATCTAGCTATTAAAGCAAAAGCGATTAAAATGATAAAGCCAGCTAGGATAAATATTAATTTAATTCTTGCCTTATATTCCTTCTTTTTGACCTCGGCAAAAAAAGTTTTGTAATTTGGTAAATCTTGTTTGTTTTTGATATAAAAAATGGGAATTGAAAATAATGCAAAAAAACCAAATAAGAAAACCAAGATAATAGCATGTTGATTATCAGATGCTGCACTAACCAATTTTGAAAAACCCAACATCATTGCAATTCAAGCAACTAAAAAGGGTAAAAATCATAATAAATATTTTCAAAAATATTTTTTAACATCAGGTTTAAAAATTAATTTAATATTTCTAATTAAATCATCATAAAAACCTATAATTGATAATGTAGTTCCTCCACTATAACCTGGGATGCCATCACTTATACCCATAAAGATTCCATAGAAAAAGTTTCTTAATAAAATCTTTCAATTATTTCATCCAATTGAATCAGCAATACATGATTCATCTTCTCGCTTAGTTTCTAATTCTTCAACCTTCTTAATCTCTTCTTTTTCTAAATTTTCATCAATTTGGTATTTATTTTTTAAATCATTTTTATAACTACTATAAAGACCACTATCTTCTTGGCTATTTTTATTATTGTTTTTATTGTTCTTTTTAGACATACAAACATTATATAAAACTACATATAATATTTAATAAATTTTTTATTTGTTATAAAATTATTTATTTTATATATAATTAATATGCCAATTTTTGGCAGCGGGGAAGATCTAATAAGTCGTTATCACCCCATAGTGAATTTTGAAAAGAGGTTGCATGTGGCTCCAAAAGTTAAAGAAATAAGTAGAATTGCAAAGTTAGAATTGATAGGTGGTCAAGCAAAACCTGGACCAGCTCTAGCTTCTGTTGGTATTAATATGGCTGAATTTACAAAAGCTTTCAATGATGCTACTAAAGATAGAATGGGTAAAGTTGTACCAGTTGTTATTACAGCATATAAGGATAAGTCTTTTGTTTTTGAAACTAAAACTACTCCTACAACTATTTTGTTGAAAGAAGCGGCTAAAATCCAAAAAGGATCAGGTAATGCAAAAACTACTAAGGTTGCAAAGATTTCAAAGGAAAAAGCCCTAGAAATTGCTAGATATAAACTAGTTGATATGAATGCTAATGACGAGGAAGCGGCTTTAAGAATGATTGCAGGAACAGCGTTACAAATGGGTATAGAAATAGAAGGAGTTGATCCTTTAACTAAATCAAGAAAGGAGAATAACTAATGGCTAAACTTTCTAAAAAAATGCAAAAAGCTTGTGAAGGTATTGATTTAAAAAAGATATATCCATTAAATGAAGCAGTTAAATTAGCACAAAAGACAAGTATATCTAAGTTTGATGGTTCAATAGATGTAGCAATTAAGTTAAATCTTGATACTACAAAGGCTGAACAACAATTAAGAGGAACATTATCTTTTCCACATAGTAATGGAAAAACATTAAAAATTTTAGTTATTGCTGATGACATAAAAGAATCTGATGCAAAAGCTGCTGGTGCTGATTTTTTTGGTGGAAGTGAATTATTTCAAGACATTGAAAAAGGTTGAACTGATTATGATGTTATTCTAACAACCCCAAAAATGATGCCTGCATTATCTAAACTTGGTAAGATACTAGGTCCTAAAGGTTTAATGCCAAACCCAAAAACTGGTACAGTGAGTCAGGATTTGATTAAAACTATTAAAGAATTTAAAAAAGGTAAATATGAATACCGTACTGATACATTTGGAAATATTCATATGACAGTTGGTAAGGTTTCATCTAAAACAAATGAAATTGTTGAAAATATTGAAGCACTTATTAGTCTAATTAAATCAAAACGTCCAAGTACAGTTAAAGGTACTTATGTTCAAAATATTTCAGTTTCAGCATCAATGGGACCAGGTTTTAAGGTTCAAATTACAAATTAAGGAGAGAATTTATGACAAAATCAGAATTAGTAAAAGCATTAAGAGAGGCAACTCAAGCAGGTATGAGTGATTGTATGAAAGCACTAGCTGAATGCAATGATGATTTAGATGCAGCTCAAAAATGATTGAAAGAAAAAGGAATAGCAAAGGCTAATAAAAAGGCGGGAGCTGTGGCATATGAAGGAGTTGTGAAAGCATTAGTTGATAAAAATAAGGCATTAGTTATTGAGGTAAATTCACAAACTGATTTTACAGCAAAAAATGAGAACTTTATTAAACTTGTAAACGATATATTTGGTTCTTTGATGAGTACAGTTAATTCAAGTGGTAATATTGATCCTAATAAAGTAAGTTATAATGGAAAGCCACTTACAGATGCTGGTGTAGAACTAACCGCAACAACAGGTGAAAAAATTGCATTTAGAAGAGGTGAAATGTATATAGCAAATGCAAATGAGTCTGTTTTCAGTTATACACATTCAAATAATAAGATAGCTACTATAATAGTTTTTAATAACAAGGTAAGTGATGATGTAGGAAAAGATATTGCAATGCATGCTGCTGCAATGTTTCCAAAGTATCTAAATGAAAAATCAATTGATGCAGAATGATTGAAACAAGAAAGAGAAATTTTAACAAAACAATATCATGAAGAAATTTCTCAAATAACTGATGAAAAAACTAAGAGTGAAAAATTAAAAAGACAAGATGCAATTATAGATGGTAAAGTAAAAAAGTTAATGAAGGAAGTTTGTTTAGTTGATCAACCTTTTGTTAAAGATCCATCAAAAACAGTTGCAAAGTATGCTCAAGAAAATGGTGCAGAAATTGTTCATATGATAAGATATGAGTTAGGTGAAGGAATAGAAAAAAAGGTAACAAATTTTGCAGATGAGGTTGCTGCTCAAATGAAATAGTTGATAAAGAATACGATTAATTTCGTATTCTTTTTTTAAAGAAAGGAAATAAATGGAAAGAATACTATTGAAAATATCAGGAGCATGTTTAAAAACAGATAATAGCTCAATTATTAAAAAGGAAAAGATTCAACAAATAGCTGAGCAAATTAGTTATTTAAGTGATAAATATGTAATTTCAATAGTTATTGGTGGTGGTAACATCTGAAGAGGGAATTACAATAAAGATTTACAACTAAACCAAAATTTAGCTGATAACATGGGTATGTTAGCTACTTTAATAAATTCACTAGCCCTTGAAAATGTACTAAAAACAATGAAGATAAACGCAAAAACCTTTTCAGCATTTGATAATGAATTATGTGAAAAATATAACGTTGATAAGGTTAATGAATTTTTACAAAACAAAAAGGCTGTTGCCATTTTAGCTGGAGGAACAGGAAATTCTTTTTTTAGTACTGACACTGCTGCAGCATTAAGAGCATGTCAATTAAATATTAAAAAAATATATATGGGCAAGAATGGAGTTGATGGTGTTTATAGTGATGATCCAAAAACAGTTAAAAATGCCAAACATTATAAGCAATTAAGTTATATGGAAGTAGTTAATAATAAACTAAAAGTTATGGATCTAACTGCATTAACAATCTGTGAAGAAAATAAAATAGAATTATTTGTTTTTGACATTGATGAAAAAGATTCTCTTAGTAAAGTTGTTAATGGAGAAAAAATTAATTTTACAAAAATAAGTTAGGAGTGCATATGTTGTGAAAAGATTATGAAAACCAATTTAATGAAAAGGCAAAATCGGTATTTAATTGATATGAACAAGAATTGTTTAAATTAAGAACAGGAAAAGTTACTGCTACAGTATTAGATCATATTAAAGTAGAAGCTTATGATGAACTACAACCTATTAATCAAATAGCAAATATTTCATCACCTGAACCAAGAGTTTTAATCATAAAGGCATATGATCCAAGTTTATATAAAAATATTGCTAATGCTATTACTAATGCAAACATGAATTTAAATCCTCAAATTGACGCTGATAAAATAAGATTAATTTTTCCACCTTTAACTGAAGAAATTCGTAAAGAAATGATAAAAAAAGCAAAAGCTATTTCTGAAGATGCAAAAATTAGAATTCGTAGAATTAGACAAGATATCCATGATGCTTTTAAAAAGGATGAAGAATTAACTGATGATGATAAAAAAAATTATGTAACTAATTTAGATAAAACTACTAAATTGCATAACGAAAATATTGAAAAAATATTAGAAAGTAAAAATAAAGAGATTTTAACTATTTAATTATGAGCAAAAGTTTAGATCATATTGCATTTATAATGGATGGTAACGGCCGTTGGGCTAAAGCAAGAAAATTAAAAAGAACTGATGGACATTTAGAAGGAACTAAAAGAATTCCTGAGGTTATTGATAGATGTATTGAGCATAAAATAAAATATATTTCCTTTTTTTGTTTTAGTACAGAAAATTGACAAAGACCAAAGAATGAAATTAATTTTTTGATTAAAAAATTTACTTCATCATTATCTGAAAAAAACTTAAATTGATTTAATGAAAGGAATATTAAAGTTAATTTTATTGGTTTTAAGGAGAATATGCCAAAAAATGCTTTCAAAAAAGTTCATGAATTTTGTAATAAAACTAAATCTAATAATAAATTTATAGTTAACTTTTTTTTCAATTATGGTTCTCAGCAAGAAATATTAAATGCATGTAAGGAATTATTAAAATCTGGATTAACAATTAATAAGAAAAACTTTGAAAAATTTTTGTTAACTAATAATTTACCAGACGTTGATTTATTAATAAGAACAAGTGGTGAAGAACGCATTAGTAATTTTTTATTATGACAAATAGCCTATGCTGAAATAATTTTTGAAAAGACAATGTGACCTGATTATAAAACAAAAGTATTAGATAAAAATATAAATGAGTACAATAAAAGAAATAGAAGATTTGGAGCTATTTAATTTATATGTTACAAAACAATACCTTAAAATTTTCTACTAATAAATTGAGTGAAAAATCAAAGACGAATTTTAAAAGACGTTTTGTTTTTTCTATTGCTATTGTTGCCTATTTAGTTTTATCATTAGTCTTTTTCTTATTAGCTGATAAAAGAAATAATTGAGTTAATAATGATATATGCAATAACTTTTTTGGTTGATTTATCTTAATTTGAATAATGCCTATTATTGTATTAGCAGCAAAAGAAATTAGAGATATTCATTTTAAAAAAAATATTCCAGCCTTTATTATCACTTTAGTCTCGATTTCACTTTTAATCTATATTCCTACTTTTATTTATTTTATACCTTTATATACTGCAGCCAGTATGTCTACTAATAATCAAACTTTTTGGTTCTTAATATCGACTTTAATTTGTGTAATATTTATTGCTATTATAAATGTTATTTATCTTTGAAGTCAAGGGTTGTTTAGTATGAAACAGTTATTTGTTCATGGAATAATGATTCTATTGGTTGGTTTCTTCTTTTTATCTTTTCTCTTTTTTGGCTTAATAAAAGGATGAACAACTATTTTAATTTTGTATTTAATTACTGCTTTAACTGACACCTTTGCTTATTTAGTAGGAATGTTGTTTGGAAGAAAAAAGTTGTCTCCTCATATATCACCTAACAAAACTATTGCTGGATTTATTGGAGGAATATGTTTATCAACTCTAACTTGTATTATCTTGTTATTTGTTTTCTCGTATATTCCTAGTCAATATAATATTTTAGGTAATTTTTTTGGGGTGAAATTTAAATATTCAAATGATTTTATAAATGCCAATAATGAATATGCTTCATTTCCTTTATGGTGATTATGCGTGTTTTTTATTTTACTAGGATTGTCATTTGCTTCAGTCATTGGTGATCTTTCATTCAGCTATATTAAAAGAAAATATGGGATAAAAGATTTTAGTAATTTAATACCTGGACACGGTGGTATGCTAGATAGAATAGATTCATTAACTTTTGTTTTTTCTATTTTTTTAATT
>CASGBP010000029.1 GCA_949299825.1 uncultured Mycoplasmataceae bacterium | reverse complement strand
AATGGTGACCTGTACGGGATTCAAACCCGTGAATGCACGCGTGAAAGGCGTGTGTGTTAAGTCACTTCACCAACAGGCCATGGCGGCCACAGTAGGGATTGAACCTACGACCAACCGGTTAACAGCCGGTTGCTCTACCGCTGAGCTATGTGGCCATTGCATATAAAAAACATGCATTGTTATTATATAAAATTTTTTAACTTATTACTATATTAATAGAAAAAAGAAGGTTTTTTATTATTTAATTATATAAATAAGATAATAAATATTTATATATTTATTACTTTAAAAATTTATGGGAATCATATGAAATGAACAGCAAGTAAAGTTAGAAAAACATGACTAGACTTTTTTAAAGAAAATAATCATCTAGAAGTAGAATCTCAGTCATTAATTCCAATGAATGACAATTCATTACTTTGAATTAACTCTGGAGTTGCTACTTTAAAGAAATTTTTTAGTGGCCAGGAAAATCCTCCTTATCCTAATTTAACTAACTCACAAAAATGTATTAGAACCAATGACATCTTTAATGTTGGAGTTACTAGTAGGCATCAAACTTTTTTTGAAATGTTAGGTAATTTTTCAATTGGAGGATATTTTAAGGAGCATGCTATTGAATTAGCTTTTAAATTACTAACTACAAAATATATGTTACCAGTTGAAAAATTGTATATCACAGTTTATGAGGAAGATTTAATTTCATATGAAAAATGAATTAATCTAGGAATAGATAAAAAGCACATTATTAAGTGTGATAGAAGTAGAAATTTTTGAGACATTGGATCTGGTCCTTGTGGTCCATGTACTGAAATTTATTATGATAGAGGAGAAAAATATGACAAAGAAAAAATTGGTGAAAAACTTTTCTTTGATGATATCGAGAATGATAGATATGTAGAAATATGAAATATTGTATTTAGTGAATTTAATAATGATGGAAAAGGGAATTATACACAGCTTTCAAGAAAAAATATTGATACCGGTGCAGGTTTAGAACGTTTATGTTGCATTCTTCAAGATGTTCCTACCAACTTTGATACAGATCTTTTTAAAAACATTATTAATAGTATTCAAAAATTTAGTGACAAAAAATATGATGAAAATGCATACTTTACAAATGATCAAGAAAAAAATTCAATAAATATGGCTTATAAAATAATTGCTGATCATGCAAGAGCATTAGTTATGGCTATTAATGATGGTGCAATTCCTTCTAATAAGGATAGAGGATATATTCTTCGTAGATTACTAAGAAGATTAATAGTTAAACAACATTTTTTAAAAATTAATCAAAATAAATTTGATGTTATTGTAAAAAGTACTGTTGATACTTTAAAAGATTATTATCCAAGCCTATTAGAAAATGTTAATCGAATTATTGATATTTTAAATAATGAATATAACATATTTCAAAAAACATTAAAAGCAGGGTTTAAGTTATTTAATGACAATTTGAAGTCAAAAAATCTTGATAAGCATGTTGTTTTTAAATTAGTTGAAACATATGGTTTTCCTATTGAATTAATTCAAGAATTAGCAAATGAACATCAAATTAAAATTGATTTGGATGGATTTGAAGAATTATTTAGACAACATCAAATAACTTCTAATTCTAGAAAAAATATTAACAATATGGAACAACAAAATGCTGAGTTACTAGCATTAAAAGATGAAGCAAAATTTTATTATGATAAGACATCCATTGATAATGCAAAAATAATAAAGCTATATGATGATGAATTTAATCGAGTAAATGAATTATTAGATTCAGGTTGAGTTGTATTTGATAATACTTGTTTTTATGCAACCAGTGGTGGTCAAATGCATGATGTTGGAACAATCAATAAAAGTATTATTGTTGATGATGTAATAAAGGGGCCTAATTTACAACACATCCATCATGTGATATTAAACAATCAAAGATTAAAGTTAAATGATATATGTGAATTAGAAATTGATAAACATAAACGTCAGCTAGTAACAAATAATCATAGTGTTGAGCATTTATTGCATAAAACCCTTGTTAATCTTATTGATCCATCAATTAAACAAGAAGGAGCATTCAAATCATTTGAAAAAGTAACATTTGATTTTCAATATCATAAAAAAATAACAAATGAAGATATTAAAAAAATTGAGAATGAAATAAATAATATTATTAAAAAAGCAGTTGATGTCGATGTTTTATTCTTGGATTTAGATGAAGCAAAAAGAATGGGAGCAATGGCTTATTTTGAAGATGTATATAAAAAAATTAAAGGAAAATTAAGAGTAATAAAAATAGGTGATATAAGTTTAGAACTTTGTGGTGGAACCCATGTTAAAAACACCAAGGAAATTGAACAATTTAAAATAATTGATTGTTATCAAAGAGGTGCAAGTAGTTATAGAATTGAAGCAATTACTTCTTTTGAAACAATCAAACAATATGAAGAAATGATGAAAAACAAATTAAATGCTAAGGTTAACAAGATTCTTGAATCATTAAAAGACATGAATATTATTGATGAAAAATTAACAAAAAAAATAAATTTATTAAATGAGGAAAATGATCTTGAAAAAAAAGAATCACTATTTAATGCAATTGAGAAAGATTACAATGTAATAAAAACTGAATTCATTAGAAACATGCGAAATAATGAATCAAAAATTGTTAAGAATGAACTTTTAAAAGAAAATGGTGAAATAGTAATTAAATCATTTGAAAATTTAGACATTAAAAATATTTCAACTGCATTAAATGAGTGTTGCAATGAAAAAAAACAAACAATTTTTATTGTATTGAATAAACTAAGTGATAAGACTCAGTATTTATTATCAACTAATGAAACATATGCAAAGAATAACAATATAAACTTAAATAACTATATTAAGAAAATAAATGAAAAATATGATGGAAAAGGTGGAGGAAAATTCTTTTTTGTTCAAGGTGGTTGCTCACAACAAATAGATGTTAATGATATAGCCAAATTAATAAAAAATGTATAAATATGAAAATCAAGCAAGAAAAAATCAATACAAATTAATTAGTGGTGCTGATGAAGTTGGAAGAGGTTGTATCGCAGGACCATTAGTTGCTTGCTTAGTTATACTTCCTTTAAACTATAAAAATAATAAAATAAAAGATTCTAAGAAATTAACCTTTAAACAAAGAAAAGAATTAGCAGATTGTATTAAAAAAGATTGTATAGCTTATCAATTAGTTGAGGTTAGTCCAATACAAGTTGATAAATTAAATCCAAAAAGGGCTTCAATATGGGCAATGGAAGAATGTTATCAAAGGATTAGCATAAAACCTGATATTATTTTTGTTGATCATGAAAAATTAAATTTAAAAATAAAAACAGTTTCAATTACAAAGGGTGATAATAAATCAATTAGTATTGCAGCGGCTAGTATTATTGCAAAAGATTATCGAGATAATTTAATGATTAATCTAGACAAAAAATATCCAAATTATTCTTTTGCAAATAACAAAGGATATCTTACTAATAAGCATTTGTTGGCTCTAAAAAAATATGGACCAATAAAAGGAATGCACCGTTTTAGTTATAAACCGATAAGGCAAGATTAAATAACTATATTATCATTGCTCGTTTTTTTATTATATCCATTAACAAGAAGCACACCAATAATACTTAATATAAAAATAAATGCTGGAATAATAATTCATAGATAATTATAATTTTT
>CASGBP010000028.1 GCA_949299825.1 uncultured Mycoplasmataceae bacterium | reverse complement strand
AGGGAAATAACAATCAATGATGAGGTTTTTTATAGTATGCTAACATGTCTTTAAAAATGGATTTTGATGTACCTTCTAAAGTCTTTAAACAAATGTTGCCAGCATATCCATCACAAATAACAACATCAATATTGCCCTCCAATAATTGTTTTGATTCAACGAAACCACTAAAATTTATCTTCTCATTAGATTTCAGCATTTTATAAACTTTTCTATGATATTCGTGACCCTTATGAGATTCTTCACCAATATTAAGAACTGCAATTTTAGGATTATTTATTTTTCTACACCTTGTATAAATATTGGCCATAATTGCAAACATATATAAATCATATTCATCACAATTAATTGATGCTCCTACATCTAACAAATTAAAACCACTGCCTTTGAAAGTTGGAACATAAGGCATAAATCCCAATGTCTTAATACCATCAATTAATCCAAAAATTTGATAACATAAAAAGACATAAATTGCCGAGTTGCCAGCAGATAATACTCCATCAGCTTTTTTATTTTTTACTAGATTAATTGCTTTAGCCATTGAAGTATCTTTTTTTGATCTTAATATTGTTATTTGATCATTTTGTTCAATTATTTCACTTGCATGTTCTATTGAAATTTTATTAGAAAGTTTTTTTACTATGTTATGTTCAATTTTTTGCTTATCACCAACCAAAATAATACTTACATCATTATTTCTTATCACAAAATCATTACATGCATCTATAGCTTCCTTAATATCATTTTCAAAGCCCATTATATCTACAGCTAATTTCATATTTATATAACTAGTATTATATATTAACTTTGGTACTTAAATTAAGCAAAACAAATTTATTTTTTTGCAAACTTATAAATAATAGCACCTATAATTGGTGGAAAAAGACTAAAAACTAAATATCAATATCATTCCTTAAGTTTAAAAATTTTAGTAATACAATAAACTCCACCACCAATAATTAGACCAAATATTGTTCAAATTATCATATGCTTTCAATTGATTACATTTTCTTTTTTTCTACCTTTATTACTATCTAATTGTTTAGAATTAATATCAGCATTTTTAATGTCAGTTCTGTTGTCATCACTAACTATATTATCAACCTTAAATTGTGAATTATTATTTTGATCCATATATGTAATTTTATCACAATTAATATTACAAATATTGATATAAGAATTTTTCTAGTGAACCATATTTTTTAATAATATTTTTTACATTACCAGAATTAGCTATTGATCCTGATTTTAAAACAATTACTTCATCACATAAAAATTCAACTTCATCCATATCATGAGAGACAATAACCAAAGTAATATTATTCTCTTTAGCATATTGCTTAATAAATTTTTTAAATTCAGTTCTAATTTTAATATCTAATCCTGTTGATAATTCATCTAGGAAAACAATTTTAGGTTTATGAATAATTGATAAAAACAAATTTAGTCTTTGTTTTTGTCCGCCAGATAAATTAGAAGTATTTTTATTATAAAATTCCTTGATTCCAAATTTATCAATCATTTTCATCTTCTCTTCTTCGCTTATTTCCAATTTATAAGCCTTGATAAAAAATGAAACTATATCTTTACAAGTAATACCTACAGGATAATTAGAATCCTGAAATTGAATACCTATTCCATCATTGTATGATTTGTCATAATCAAAGTTATAAATAATTTCCCCTTTATCAGGTCTATCAACCCCAATTATTAATTCAGTTAAAACTGTCTTACCTGCTCCATTTGAACCTAGGATAGCAATATTTTTTCCTCTTTTAATTTTGAAACTAATTTCATTTAGGACTGTTTTTGGTTCTCTAGATTTAAATGTCTTTGAAATTTTTTTAACTTCTAAAATATTCTTTGAATTTGGATTTCCTTTTGTTCTTTGAAAATTTAAACTTTGTTCTCTTATTTTCTTGTATAGTTCAAGTAGTATATTTCACTTAATTTGAGTTTTACCTCTATTATTTCATCTAAACATAGCTGAAACAAAATAAGCAAAAATAAACATGAATAATCAAGGTATACATAAATTTAATATTTTATCCACTTTATCAAAAATAATTATTACGATGCTATTAGATGAAATATTTTGTAAATTACCTATATCACGAATAAACATAAGATTAAAAACTTGATATACTGAATCGACATCTCATACATTTGAAGAATTAATATTCACAATCGAGTTTAAATACCCTGATGTAAAAGCCTCAATAGAAGCAGATATAGGATATTTTAATGGTATTAGATAACCTAAATATTTTACTACCTCGACTGAACCAACTAAACTTATTGGCAAAATACATGGTCCAACAAATAATGATAACAACATTAATGAAATACCAACACATTGAATAAACAATGTAGATCTTGCAATTGAAGAAATTAATAAACCAATTAAAATAGACATTAAAATAATTTGTATATTGAAATAAATATAACTTCCTCAATCAGCATGTCTAATTAAATCTAAAAACCCAAGTTCATAATAAGTTTTAATTCCAAGAACATATTCTTTTGTATTGTATTGATCAAGAAAAACAATAAAACAAAAAACAAAAATCAAAATTAGGGCAGCTATGGTAATGGCAATGTTAAATATTGATATACCTAATAAAAACTTTCATGGCTTGACGGGCGTTGTACCAATCCTTTTAAGTAAAGATGAATTCCTAAATTCAAAAATTGATTGTGGCATGAATATAAGCAAAATTGATAATAAAGGTATCATAAAAGCGCCTGGAATAATAAAGGCAGGTCCCATAATTCTACCAATAAAAAGTACTAATATAATTGGGACTAAAAAAGCAAATAATGGTCCTGTTAATCCTTTTCAAAAATATTTATTTATTAATATTAAAACTGAACGCACAATTAAATTATATACTATTGTTAAAAATTGATATATTTACTTAAATAAAACATCATCATATTCATCATAGCTATCTTTTTTAAACTTTTTATTATAATTTGCTATAGAGACAATAATTATTAAAATTAGAATAAAAATAATAGTTTGTGACAAAACAATTAAAATAATTTTTCATGATTCTAGGTTTGTTTTTCCAACAATCAAAATATTAAAACCATCTACTATAAATTCAACATTATACATTGTTCCTAAAATGTTATCTCCAGTATTAACATTATTGATATTTGTTAAAGCGTGAATTTTTCCAAGTTCTGGATAAAAGTTAATTTTAACTATATTAACTGTTGTGTTAGAAACAGGATTTTCTAATATTAACTCAATATTTTGATTGAATAATTGATTCAAGTCATTATAAGTTACTTGATTAGCATTCATAGTCATTAATTTTTTAGCTAATTCAGATTCAATTTCAATCAAATTTAAATAATTATTTTTAACAACAGTAACAGTTTTATAATTTGTTAATAATGTCTGGTGATTATTGGTAAATAAAACATTTATCATTGAAACTATTGAAACTGTAAATATAAATGGAAAAAGCATTAGAAATTTTTTTAAATTTAACATAATTAGTTCACTATATTTAGTTACTCTTTTTTTCTTTAGCATCATATATTTTTACAATAAATTTTCCATGATCCTTTTGCCCAATAAAATGAAAATTATCATAATTTACAAAATCCATAAATAAATCACATTCATAATCACCTGGTATTTTAGAAATTATTAATCTATCTGCTACATCAATAAATTGCATATAAATTTCCCTACCACCAATAACATACAAATTCTTATTCATAAAATTATTTTTAAGTAACTCTATGTCATTATAAAAATAAACATTTTCATTTAATTCAGATAAATGATTTCTAGAAAGAATTATATTTTTGCGATTCGGTAATGGTTTACCAATACTTTTATATGTTTTATAACCCATAACCACTATATTGTTCATAGTGATTTGTTTAAACAAGTCCAAATCTTCTTTAATGTATCATGGAATCTTGCCGTTTTTGGATATTCCTTTTTTATCATCTTCAGCTCATACTAAAATAATCATATAGTTTTAAATTTAAATAAATTTAATATAATTAACTAATTTATAGTTAAATTATATAATACATAATATGTTTAAATTAATAAAACAATGCTTCAAATTGTATCTTAAGAAGCCTTGATTTTTAATTACATTGGGGGCTTCTTATTTTGTTATTACCTTTCTAGTTGCTGCATGTATTACTGTGATGGCCTCTATTTCGACATCTCTAAATAACATTAATGGTGATGGTAAAGCGGCAACTTTAGCTATATCTGGTTTTGATAAGATTGAGACAAGTAATTTAATTCCTGAATTTGATGGACAAAGTAATTATCAACCTGAAATTGTTAAAACTGCAAAAATAAATATGAATAGCATTAATGTTGATGATTGATCTAATTTAACAACTGATCAAGAAAAATTTAATTTTTTAAGAATTTTCCCCAATACTAGGGCTGATCTAATTACACATCAACAAAAAAGAACTTTTGCAAATAACCCAAATAACAATACTGCATACATAAATGTTCCAGCCAGAAACATGCGATATGTAGCTAACCCTTTATTAGAGTTTGCTCTTAGAACTGATAATGCAAAATATGGATATAGTGTTTCTTTTTATGATCCATATGGATCGCAATTATTATCTGATCCTAGAAACATATTATTTTCATATGATGAACTTACTAATAAATTTAAAATTATGGGTTATTGAAATAATGGAAATATAGAAAATATCATTTCCATAAATAGTGCCTTTACAGCCTTTAAGGATAATACAAATGGTGCTGATGATGTGTTCAATGATCCTAATATTTCATCACTTGAATTAAACCGTACTAATCCTAAAACCTTGATATCTGATAAATATACTAATGCAAATGGTAGAGAACGAGCTTTGAATGATATAGAAGTAACTACTAGTGCCTATGTAGGTGGAAATAATATTGAACTTATAAAAGATAGAATAATAACCATGACAATGGTAAATGATTATGTAAATTCATTACCATTCAATGAAATTCCTACTGATTCTAATGTGCCATACATTGAAATTGTTGATGGATATAGTTTTAGTTTTAAATTATCTAATCAAAATAATCCAAGTGATATTGCATTTAGAACCTATCTTGAAGCCAATGATCCTAATAACAAATTGTTGAAACCATTAGTTCTAGATGAATTTAATTTACTAGGAATGACTCTTAGTGAATATCAACAACTTTCTGCTAGTGAAAAAGCGAAAAAAAATGAAAATATTGAAAACAATATTAGACAATATGCAAATGTTTTATCATCAGAATGAAAAAGTCAAAAGAATGATTGAATAATGAATAGACTTGAAATGGGATTAAATGAAAAAAATATTAATTATAGTGAAGAATATGAATACTATTATCAATCCAATGAAAATAATCATGAATTTTTATATGTTCCAAAAACAGGTAGTAATGTTAATAAAATTATTGTAGATGAAGGAATCGATTTACCATATGATGAATCAAATAATGATATTATTAAAACTTTATCTAATGATGAAGATTTAACAGTTCAAGACTTAAAAAAATTTATGCAATTTTTGCTTTTAACTTGAACGAATAGTAATAGTCTAAGTTCTTTTAAACAAGTTACTCAAAACTTAATAGATAGTCTAGATAGTGTAAGTACTATAGAAGCAGTTAACAACCTACCAATCTGATATGAGTGAATGTTAAGATATGGCAACTGGTTTTCCTTTGATCAAAAAGATAGTTTTAATTATAAATTTACAATTGGTGAAAATTGAGGTTTTTCGTCAATTAATTTTAACTTTACATTAAGCTACATACAAATAACAAATAATCTAGTTTTATTAAGCAACTCCTATTTTGATAAAAATAAGAAAAAAACTTTACCTGCTAAGGGGGTTGAATGAGTTAAAAAAACAAATGATTCTAATGAAATTGAGGAATTCCCTGTTTATTCACTTGAAAATATCATTAATGGTGACTATGATACTAACTATTTAAACATTAATGAATTTTCAACCTATATTAATAATGTACCTAGTGAATATAAAATTAGTTTTTTTGACAAAGAATTCTTAATAATAGGTTCAGGAATATCACCAGATTATAGCTATCCAATTGTAACCATTCAGTCTCCAATTCCTGATCCAAGTAAACAAGGAATAGTTTATACAACAATGGATATGTTTAATTCCATTGTAAAATACAACAATACTACAAATAATATCTTGTACTTATCATTAAATTCTAATTTATCCAATGAACAGGTTAGTAATTATGTTAA
This sequence comes from uncultured Mycoplasmataceae bacterium, assembly GCA_949299825.1. Lineage (GTDB taxonomy): Bacteria > Bacillota_I > Bacilli_A > Mycoplasmatales > Mycoplasmoidaceae > Mycoplasma_L. The sequence goes on along the minus strand of CASGBP010000028.1, from coordinate 310 downwards.
AAACTTTATAAATCAGGAATTTAATGATGCAAATCTATTGACTATTTCCTCGCCAAATGCAATTAATGCCATATCTAGTTTAAGATTTAACTTACCTTTAATGATTCAACAAATTATAATAGTTGGTGCTCTTGCAATATCTATTATTCTTTTTATTATGTTGATATATACATCTTTTATGATGCTTAATATCATCATTGAAAAACTAAGTGATATCATAGCGATATGTAGAGCAGAAGGTTTTAGTTTAACAAAAATAGCATTTTGTGTAGCTATTCCATTAATCTTATTTGCAGGAATAATTGGAGGT
>CASGBP010000027.1 GCA_949299825.1 uncultured Mycoplasmataceae bacterium | reverse complement strand
TTAGGTTATATATATTTTTTATTAAGACTAATTATTTTCATTAATATAAAGATTATTTAATTCTTGTTTAATCGTTGGACATTGTTTTATCAAGGCGACATCCTTTTCTAAATTATCCAATCTACCTTCAACCATGTCTACTATTTGATCAACTTGACTTTGACCTAAGTAAATTTTTTTTACCATTTGTATCAATGAAATAATTATTAGAAGATATCTAATTTGTTTTGATTCCATAAATTTCATTTAAATAAGATTCAAAAGCTAAATACTATTCCATCAATACAAACCATTGTAGTAGTAGGTTCAAAGTAATGAAAAAGATGTAGCAATAGGCTAGTCATCACAACAAGTCTAATTAAAAAACCAACAAGTACAATTTCTTTATTTTCATAATCTCTCTAAGGGGTTCTAGAGTACCTTTTATATTAGAACAATATAAGATGTTTTATATAAAATATATTTAAACAATATAGATTTATATTGATTGATATAAAAGTTGTAACATTAGTAGTTTTAATCAATTTTCAACATCAGGCAAGAGTGAAAAACAAAAATATACTTTCTACTTCTTTTTCATACATTATTAATAGTGATATAAAGGGATCACAAAGAAACTAAAAAGCTTATATGAGATTAGAGCAATATATGGTTTGGTTTTCTCTAAATTATGTTAAAATAAATTGACTAATATAGATTTTAGAAAAATTAATCATTAAGGGTTATTAATAGTAATTAGAAATGTGAGAGAGAGAGATAGAGGTATTATGAATACTAAAAAAAATTCAAGGTTAAAAAAATGTTTGGCTATTGCTTCTTCAATAACAGTAGTATCTTCTTTGTTGTTAATGTTTGCTGGACTTAATATAACTAGGATAAATGATGTTAAGCAAGTAAATAATGCTCAAAGTCAAGCTATGCAAAATAGAAGTGTTCAACCTAAAGCAGCTGGTGTAATTGAAGGGGATTATCTATTAGATAGTAATAATGCAATAGTAGTAAGAAATAGTGATGGTACTCCAGCTACAAAAAGTGGATATTCTGCAATGAGATCTGATGGAATTGGAATTGGTCCAAAAGGATATTTAATGTTGAATAATGATACTTCTAAATTTGATTACATTGGTTATGATGGTAAGGTTATTTGATCAACAACAACAACAATTTCTGATAATATGGATTCAAATAATCCTAATGCTGGATGACCTATTTATGTAGATTATGATGATGATTTAGATGTTTTTACTACGTGGTCAAAAGGGATTTCAGCTAATGGAGAGGGTTATTTAAAATTTGTTGCTTTTGATGCTAATACAGGAGCAACTTTATATGATTACAATGTAAGTAATGATGTAGATTTTTCATCAAATAATTTTCAAGATGTTTTAATAACAAAAATGGCAAATACACCATTAAATATGGTTGGGTATACTGTTATGCAAGCTGAAAAAAAAGGTGATCCTTATTATGCCTACTATTCAACTTTTTATTTTGGTAAAAATAATAAGCCAGAATCTGCACCTAAAACCACTAGTTTTATAACTAGTGGCATTCAATTTGAAGATGGTAATGCATGAATGTCTTCTTCAGGACGTGTTAATAGTGAACATGGATTAGGACGTTTTATAAGAGCTAAATCGTTTTATAAGGATGGTGACTACTACTTTTTTGTTCTTATGCTCTATACAGATGAACAAAAAAGATCGATGAAATTTTTTGTTCAAAAAAATGGTATTTATACTCGTGCATATAAGGAAATATCTATAAAAAATAATAGTATATCCGATGGTCATATATTTAGTTCAAAAGAGGGTGCTATATATGAGTGAAGTAATGGTGTAGATTTACAATTTTATATTAATCTAAGTGGTAATAATCAATTTTTATTACTTTTGAATTATGATTGAAAAAAAAATGAAATTACTACTACTAAAGTACTAGATTTTAACACTGCATCAAATATTGATTTTGATTCATATAGTTATAGGTTCTATAAAAATACTTTTTATGGTTATGGAGGTCAATGAGATAATAATGAATCACATTATGATCGTATAATGATTTTAAATTTAGGTAGTGAAAATAGTCAATATATAGGTAGTAATGGTAAATTTGATATAAGTTCAAATAATATGAAAATTGTAGATGTACCAGGTAATGAAATACTTGGTTCTAGCCATAGTACCAAAGGTATCGGATTATTTCCATCTTATTCACCTTCAGATAGACCTTTTACAAATGTTAATTTAAATTTAAATGGTATCAAAGCTACTGACAACTTAAATAATGCAATTTTAAGTATAACTCCTGATGGTAATTTTGCTTACAATACTAAGTTTTTAGGTAATGAAATTGATATTTCATCAAATGAAACACTAAAAAATTTAACAGCTACTAAAGTAACTCAAGATCAAATCAAAGAAGAAATTATCAAAGACGATTTTAAATTATTAAGACAAGTATTAACTAGATTTAATAGTGCTAGTGAAATTACAGTTGCAGCTTCTTCAGATTGATCAAGTGCTGAACAACAAAACCTTTATGCTCAAGGTAAAATAAGCTTAAATGTAATAGTTTCACAAGTATATGGAAATGTAAATGGTGATTTATCATCTACAACAAGTGAGCGAAAATATGGACCAATTATTTTCAGTGGATTTAAGCCAATTCCTAATACATTAATAATAGACGATATTTTAACAATAGCTGGAAACCAAGTGAATATTGCAGAAGTATCATTAGGTTCAAATAAAGTAAATACTATTACTCCATCTAATGTTAATGAAGAACAATTAAAAGCATGAATGCAGAATAATTGACAACAGTATATTGATGAAAATACTGTTCCATTTGGTTTCACTGATACTAACATCCAAAAAATTACCATCACAAACAAAAATAATAATGATGGTACAGTAACTGTACAATTCACACTTGATCAAAGTTTTGAAAATTCTACTTATTTAACTACTCCTAAAAGCTTTGAAGTTATTTTCACTGGATTTAATAAACCATTTAATAACACTGAATTAATATCTGATACAGTTGATGCTTCAGCAATCTTACAAATCAATAATACTAGTCCTTATCAACTAAGTCAGAACTTAGAAGATTTAAAAACTAAGATAAGCGAAAATGCAAATCAAATTTTTATTGATTTAGTTAATAATAGTTTATCAGTTAGTGATATTAATCTCCAACCAGGAGATGTATCAATTT
>CASGBP010000026.1 GCA_949299825.1 uncultured Mycoplasmataceae bacterium | reverse complement strand
GCCATTATCGCGGGATAGAGCAGTTTGGTTAGCTCGTCAGGCTCATAATCTGAAGGTCGGTGGTTCAAATCCATCTCCCGCAACCATAAAATTTTACATAGTCGTTTGACTATGTTTTTTTTATATATAGAATAAATTTAGGTTAATATATATTTTTTTAGCATTGATTTTATTGATCCAAATTTATTAATAATATCTTTTTTTTGAGCATCAACAATTATTCTTTTATCAGCTAAAATAATTACTCTATCAACTAATTCTTCAATTGTATCAATATCATGACTTATGATGATTAAAGTAATTTTGTTCTTTTTACAATATTCTTTAATATAGTTTTGTATCTTATTTTTAATAGCTATGTCCAAACCAGTTGTAAATTCATCTAAGAAAAGAATTTTTGGATTTCCTAACATGGCAATAAAAACATTAACCCTTTGTTGTTGTCCCCCAGATAATTTTGACATTTTAGTATCAATAATCTTATCAATGTTTAAGATTTTAATTCCTTCATCAATTTCATTCATGTCATATTTACTATTTGATAACTTAAGTGAAAATTTGATTAGATCTCTTGGAGTCAAAGAATTAGGAAATTGAAGATCTTGAAATTGAACTGATAGTTTTTCATAAGGGTTATTTTCATAATCAAATAAGTAATTAATAGTTCCTTTTTTTGGCTTATAAATACCACATAAGGTAGAAAGGGTTAAGGTTTTACCAGCTCCATTAGGACCTAAGAAAGCAAGAGTTTCATTTTCATATATTTCAAAATCAATATTTTCATAAATACATTTACGAATATTTCTTACCTTAAAAGAATGTTCTAAACCCTTAACTTCAATTAACATTTTCTTTTTATTGTAATTTGATTTTCTAATAAAAGTTTTAATGTTATGATAGGGATTAATTTCATTTATTAATTCGTCTTGTTTTATTTTTCTTGTAAACATTTTTACCTACTTGATCAATTAAATTTCTTAATCCCAATGATAAAGAACATTATTGAGAATACTCAAGGCATAATTAAATTTAAAGCATTTTGTCAAATATAGTAAATATTTATAATTTCTATTTTAATTATTTCATGTTGTTTATTCATAGAGTAATCAAAATTTAAAAAATCACTACTTAAATCAAATAAACCATTGTAATTATAATTTTTAATAATAGAAATTTTATCTTCAAGTTCAGGTGAAACATTGGGGTAATTTATTATTAAATCTTTATAATCTGGTAAACAAATATTATTTAGTTGAGCCAATGCATATGAAATTGGAGAAAACAATGAAATATATCTCAATGAAGCGGTTTTAGCAATAACTGTTATTGGAATAAATTGACCTGCAAATACAACAGAAAACATCATTACTACAAAGCCAATTATTTGAACCATAGAATTCTTCTTTATCAAAACTCCTAATAATAAACCAGATGCTAAACTAATGACATAAATAGATAAAAGAGAGTAGGTTAATTCACCTCAATTTAGACTACTGAAAATTTTTTCTGCATCTTTGTTAAGGAAAATAGCAAATAACAAAATTATTAATGTTGTTGATCCGATTAAAATAACAAAATAATATAAAAGAAGAATACTAGAAAATCTTAAAGACGTTATTCTAGAAACTGATATTTTTCTTAAAATAATTGATGTTTTAAGTTCAACCATAAGTTGTGGCAATGCAATTAAACAAAGAGGCAAAATAGAAAATGAAAAATATGTAGGTAAAGCACCTGAGAAAATAAGGATATTTTTCTCACTTATTATTCTATATATAATCATAAAAAATAAAGGAAGTATTATTGATGAGATCGGCCCTATTTTCGATTTTCAAAAATGAGTATTAATCAATTGTAAAATAGCTAACTGATCTTGCCTTTTAAAAAAACCTATAAATTCACTTTTAATTTTTGTTGTTGCCTTCACAATAATTCCTAATATGGTTTAGTACAATAATATAAAATTTACTATAATTTTGATAATTTATCAATTTTAAATCTATTACAATATTCATGCTCACTAATACCCTCCTTTTTAGCGTGATGCATATTTGTTAATTTAATCACTAAAATTATAAAGTTTATTATCACAGTAATAACATTTGTAAGGATAGATGGTATTCCGGCAGCAATAGCAGAAGGTAAATCTCCATTTTCATAATAGACAGGAGCAGCTATTGTCATTGCACCAATTGCAAATCAAAAGAAAGAAGAAATTAGAGCTGAAATAAAAAATCATTTAGATAAACCACTAGTATCCTTAGTAATAAATGTTTTGATTCCTTGTGGTAAAAAACATAAAATAGTTGTTAATGATCCTAACACACCTATTATTAATTGTGCAATAGCATATGAATCCAATTTTAACTCCTTTTGTATATGTTAATCATAATTATATATTAGAGTAATTAAATTCTAAATTTAATTAAAAATTATTTTTTTCATATCAAAAAAATTCTTGAATGTTTTTGTTTGTATTAAGGTATATATAATATAATATGGGTATGAAGAAGCAAAAAAAATCTAAATTACTATCATTATTATCGATTTTTTCAATTTTAGGTTTAATTAGTGCTACAGTTAGTTTTTCTGTTTTTGCAAATAATACTTCAAGTGTTAATAATGATTCAAATACAACTCCAACTTCAAATACTACTAGAAAAAGTGGTGAAGAATCTGAGGAAAAATCATCAAGTGACACCAAGACATATAGTTTTATCCCTTCTAGAGTAACTAATACTAAACCAAAACAAATTTTAGTAAGTAACAATAGTTTATTTCCAACTTTTTCTAATGGTTCATCAACAAAATTCTTTCCTACATTTAATACTTCAACATCTAGGCCAGCAATCTCATTTGCTAATACATATTTCACAAATGAATTCTTATTAAATACACCTACTTCAAATCTGCCTTTAAATGAAATTGATGATGGTAATACTAATTTCTTTATTGGATATCAAATTTATCAAAACGGAGTTGTTTCTAATAAGGACAATTACGGAGCTCAGATCCAACAATCTTATGAAAATCCAACTGGAGACAAATTTTTATCAAGAGTTACAGTTTCATCATTATCTGATATGTATGTTAACCCTGGTGAGGTTGGCATTTTTTCAGTTCAATCATCTGGTGCTGGAACCATTCTAAATGATGAAATTGGACTTTTGAAAATGTATGAACCTTCTGCTGGTAATTCAGTTAAGAATTGATACATAGAAACTAATAACCAAAGTACAATTGATAATACAACTTTTTTTTATAACATCATGGTTTTAAATAGTGGTAGTTCATATGAATTTTATGTTCCTGAAGAAAGCCAAAATACTTATTTATATTACAATAGTCAAAATGGTATTATTTCTGCCCCAAATTCAGATTTAACAGCAAGTGAATATGTAAGTTACTTAAGTGC
>CASGBP010000025.1 GCA_949299825.1 uncultured Mycoplasmataceae bacterium | reverse complement strand
TCATGCCAAATAATTTAGAGGGTAGCAAATGAAGGCAAGAACAAATTTATTTAAATCAAAACAAGAATTAGTTGATAATAATCCAGATTTTTTATTAACAAGTAATATCAAAAATCTAGATAATAATGATGATGAAAAAACAAAAAAAGAAAAATAATTTTGTTACAAATGCAAAAAAAATAACTAATTAATTAGTTAAATAATATGAATAAAAAAATACACTTTTTTTGTTGTTATAATAATTGAAAAAAACAAGAGGTGTATTATGGTAAATGATCTTTTTGAAGAATATGTAGGGATTGATTGAGATGGAAAAGAAACTGATGATTTTGATGAAATAGGCTTTGTTAATCCTGAAGAAGATGTATATGTTGGCTTCTACAATAATAATAGTGCTTATAACACTAATGTTTTTGTTGATGACCCTATTATTGATTTAAAACATAGTTCAATTAATGGGAAAATGAATCATCAAAACGTTCAATATATTGATGTAGATCTAAGTGAAAAGGAGAAAAAAACTAGTTTCTTTGCCAAAGTTGGTATAAGCTTACTTAATATTTATGATTCACTTTGAGGCAAGAAGAAATACCAAGAAGCATCAAAGAAAGCAAATGATCATTTAAAGGTTGCAAAATATTATGATGCAGACTTTTATTATCAACACCCAACTAAGGGATCTGATAATCAACCAGTATTAGACTAGCATCATTTTTTTATAATCAACAATATAATATAAATATGACTAAAGCGCTTTATATAGGTGATTTGACATCTAACCTAAAACAAATAAAAAATATTTTAAATAAGATTAAGACTGTCAAATGAGAATTTTTAGATTGAACTAAAATTAATACAAAAAATGAGGATTTTTTAAAGATTTATATTGATATATTAATCGACAAAATTAATTCATACAAAAAACCAACTACTATCATTATCGATTCATTTTCTTTTTTAGTTTTTATTAAAGCTTATGAAAAGATTAATCAAAAATTAATTAAAAAAATTATTTTGATAAACCCAATAACTAAAAATTTTTATCTAAAATCGTTTACTTTTAAAAATATGTGATTACCAAATAATGCAAGATCATTAATATACAAACAAATGTATTTAATTGATTGCTTAGATAACATTAGAGAAAACCCAGAATATGTTAACTGGATTCATTATGAATTACATTTTTTAAACAAGCATGAATATCAAATCAATTTATTATTTAACCAATTAATAAATTTTAAGACTATTAAACAAGCATTAAATTTTATTGATAACAATAATATAACCTTAATTATTGGAGAAAAAAATCCCATGATTTCTAAATTAGATTATAGTCTTTTAAAGAATTATAAAAATAAATGTATCTTAGTTCCTAACAGTAGTTTTTATCATTTTTGAGAAAACAAAGATTACATAATAAAAAAAATTAAGGATGAGGTAAACTAAATGATTTGTGCCTTTCCTGGCAGTTTTATCAAATTTCATAAGGGACATAAATATATCTTAGATTCAGCTTTAAACGATGGTTTTGAAAAAGTTATCATTGTAATTGCTAGAAATCCCACAAAACCACAAGTTGATCTCAATGTAATATATAAAAAAGTGTGTAAAATTTTAGTAGATTATATTAATAGTAATAAAGTAGAAGTGTTGATTAATAATGGTTTAACAGCTATTTTTCTAAAAAAAATTAATATTGAATGAATTGTTAGAGGTTATCGAAATAACGATGATTTAGTTTATGAACAATGATTATATAAAGAATATTTGAAGAAAAATAAATCATTAAAATTAAAGTTGTATAAAAGTCCAGATTATTTAGTTAATGTTAGATCTTCTTCTTGTTGATAATTGTTTAAAATTACTCTTTTGTTTTATTGGATAATTATTCAATGATTCTCATTTTAATAAATAATTGTATTTTTCAATGTTATCAATTTTAAATAAACCATCGAAAAAACAAAAACTACAATTTAACGATATCATTAAGTCCATTGATAAATTATCAAAATAATCAAAATTATTAAATTCTAATTTTCTATTAATGTTATTAGTTGTTTTAAGAAAATTTTTAATACTAGATATAGTTGAAAAATTAGCTAAATTAAAGCTAATAAAATTGTTAGTAAAACTATTCTTATCTTCTCTATCAGAATTAAATGATTTTATTAACAAGGTTTTTTTATTTAATAAATTCTGGTTTTTAGTTATAATTTCATAATCATCTTTAATATAACTATTTCAATAAAATTTACTAAAGTTTACTAATTCCTTTAAATACTTATTATTTTTAAATCTATCAAAAGATATATCAATTCCTAATCCAACATCAATTCCAACCTTATATTTACAATTTAAAATAGATTTTTCAAGATAATCAATAGTAGCATCAAAATTATTACTTTTAACTATAATTAATCCGTTAGAATCGATTAAATAATCCTGATTATTATGCTTCATAATTCGCTTGAATTCAGTCATTATTGTATTCAATATAGTTAATGTTTTTTTAATTGAGTTATTGTTAATTAGATAAATTAAAATATCATCATTAAATTGATTACTTCTTATTTTGTTGATTTTAATAATTTTAAAAACTAGATTAGGTGTGGTTGATCTTAAACTTAATTTAAAAATATCATTGTGAAGAAAATTAACTAAACTTTTTTTGGTTATTTTAGCTACTAAATTATAAATACATAATGAAATAGTTAAAGATACATGATTTATATTGATATTTTTATTTAAATTTGAAAATAAATGATAAATGACTTTATCAACTTTGGTTAGATCAAAAAGGTTTGTTTTAAGCAAGGATGATCTTAATTTATTATTTAATATTTTAACTATTTCTGTTTGTTTAGATTTGTCTATGTTATTTAAAAAAATAGTTGTATATGAACTAAATTTACCGCTTGATATAACAAGCAAATAAATAATGTTTCCTTCTTTGTTATATTGTTCAATAATTTTTAAATCAGTTATGAATATTCGATTAGTTATTTGCATACATCTTGTTAAATTTTTAAAGCCATATTTAAGGCTGTTGTTATCATATTTTTAAAACTGGTTCTTCGTAATTCTGGTTCCATTGAATCACCATTAACAATTGAATCAGAAACAGTCAAGATAGTTAAAGCTTGTTTTTTTAGCTTAATCGCATTGGCATATAACCCAAATGCTTCCATTTCAATTGCTAATATTTCTTTTTTATCAATTAGTGATTGAATATCCTCACAGTTTTTTACTCCATAAAAAGCATCGCTAGAATAAACAATTCCAGCATAATGTTTGATTTGATTTTCTACTAAAAAATCTTTTGCTAATTTAAACAAGTTACTAGAAGAAGGT
>CASGBP010000024.1 GCA_949299825.1 uncultured Mycoplasmataceae bacterium | reverse complement strand
TTAATTGATCTAAAGATAGTATAATATTATTTTCAAATGATATTAATACAGTTAATTTTCCAATAAATAATTTATTATAAGTAATCTATTTTACCTAATTTTTAGAAAATTTTACTTTTATTTTAGAGTTTCCCCCAAAACTTAATACATTACTTATATTGCAATTGGTGCTTTGATAATCTCATCGCATTCATAGTTTTCTAGTTCAAAGTCATCTATTTCATAATCAAAAATAGAATTAACTTCTCTTTTAATGATTAATTTAGGTAATTTTTTAGGTATTCTTGTTAACTGAATTTTCACTTGCTCTAAGTGGTTATTATAAATATGATTATCACCAATTGTATGAATAAATTCACCTAGTTCTAATTTACACTCCTTAGCTATTAAAATGGTTAATAATGAATAGGAACTAATATTAAATGGAACTCCTAAAAATAAATCAGCACTTCTTTGGTACAATTGGCAACTTAATTTGTTGTTTTGTACATAAAATTGAAAAAAACAATGACAAGGAGGTAATAACATTTTATCTATTTCATTTGGGTTTCATGCACTAACTATTAAGCGCCTAGAATTAGGATTAGATTTAATTTGTTCAATAACTTTTTTTAGTTGATCTATACCATTAAAATCTCTTCATTGTTTTCCATAAATTGGACCAAGGTTTCCTCATTGTTTACAAAATTTAATATCAGTTTTTATTTTATCAATAAATTCTTGCATTGATTCATTCTGATAAACGTTAGATTTTTGATAGTTCTCATAGGGTCATTCATTTCATATTTTGATATTATTATCAACTAAATATTTAATGTTAGTATCACCTTTAATAAATCATAACAACTCACCAACAATTGCTCTAAAATTAACTTTCTTTGTTGTTAGAATAGGAAAACCTTGATTTAAATCATATCTAGTTTGACTACCAAAAAAAGAAATGGTTCCAGTTTTGGTTCGATCATTCTTATTTTCACCCTGTTCTAAAACTAGTTTTAATAATGATAAATATTGTTTCATTTTATATATGATACTAAATTTTACTTTTATCTTCTATAAATAAAAATGTAACCCATTGTGTGAGTCACATTTTTAATAATTAAATATTTAAATAACAAGAAGTTAATATTTCAAAGCACTATAAACTTCTGATTCTAAAACTTTTCTCCCATTAAGAGTTTGTAATTCAATCACAAATAATGACATTACTGGAATAGCTTTGGCATCCTTAATTAATTTTTCTGCTCCTAAAGCTGTTCCTCCTGTAGCTAATAAATCATCAATAATGACAACATTGCTATTAGGTTTAATATCATTTTTTTGAAGTTCAATAATTGAATCTCCATATTCTAATTTGATTTTTTGCTTATAAGTTTCATTTGGTAACTTATTTGGTTTTCTAATTAGTACAAACGGTAAATTCATTTTTAATGCTAATGGTAATCCAAATAAGAATCCTCGTGATTCAATTCCAGCAATATAATCAATTTTTTTATTTTCTAAGATCTTACTAAAATTATGAATGATATCATTCACAATATTAGGTTCTTGAAAAATAGGAGTAATATCTTTAAAATCTACTCCTTTTTTAGGAAAATCGCGAATTGAATTAATATGTTCTTTAATATAATTTAAATTTTTCATAATTTTTTAACAATTTAAACCCTTGATCATTTGTTCATTAATATCATCATATTTTGGTTTTATTAATGGTTTTTCCTTACTATTAATTTCATTAGTAAACTTATTAACTAATAACACTGCATAGTATCAAGTTAATATTGTCACTCTGTTCAATAATAACATGTTAATTAAACTACCAACAATTAAAATTAAGAAAGTAAAGATTAAACTTGGAGAAACTAAAACCATTCCTATAACTGCAAACGCTAATACTAAAGCATTAACAATAATAAAGTTCTTATTAATTTTCTTTAGAATAGAGTTTAACAATGATTTAAGGTTTATAGCATCAATATTAATTTTTCTATTTCAACTTTTCTTAACACTACTAATAGATGCTACTGAAACAGCTAATGAGATAAAGTTTACAAAAACAAATATCACAATACCATTAATATCAAATGGCATTCTAGTAATTCCAACAACTCCTACTGTGACAATAATGGTTACTAACTGTGATAAGAAGATTGGAACAATTGAAATTATATTCAATGAAACTAAAACTCAAATTGAAGAAAAACCAATCGCAATTCCAATACATTTTAAAGTATTCAACACTAACCTAATATTAATTTCAGAAGATAGAATTGAAGAGGAAACACTATTAACAAGTTCAGTTCTCTGAATAGTAGTAATGTTAGCTGCATATAAACGATCAAGAATGCTTTCAATTCCTAACGGTGATGAAGCATAAATTATTAATTGATCATCATATACATAGTTATTAATTGTACTTATTCCTAACAAATTAATGATTTCATTTTTAGTCAAACCTATATTACTAAAATTGTTAATCATAATAATGTTTGAAGTAGTAAAGTCTAATGAATAAACTGGACCAACAAATATAAAAATAAAGATTCCAACAATTCCAATTAACATCAAAATTCCAATGATAATAGATGTTGGTTTAGAAAAGTAGTCAAAACCAATAAATCAACTATTAAGCCTACTTATAAATTTATTTTGTTTATTATTAACATCTAGTTTTAACAAACGCTTATATTCTCGATTCGTCATGAATAAGCGTTCATGATTCATTTCAAATAAAACAACAAACAAGAGCATTAAGCAATAGAAAATAATTCCACTTAAAATAAAAGATAAAAAAGTAGAAACAATTAACATTGCCCCAAAGTTAATGTTGTTTATTTGTCCAAAGAACAAGAAAGCTAGGGCTGATATCACTAGAACAATGTGGATATCCAATGATGTTTTTCAATACTTTTTAATAGATTTAATGGTTGAACCAGTAATACTTGAGTTTTCCTTAATTTCTTTTTTAAAGTTATTAAAGAAGAATATTCCAGTAAAGAAAGAAATGAATGAACCAATTGCTGCAGATATCAAACTGAAAAATGAAAATGCAAAACTGAAGTTACTATAAATAAACAATGATAGTACAAAAGTTAAAGATGATAGCATAAAGGTAATGAACCCTGGTATTCTATATCTTATTGAAACAAACACCCCAACTAGAAAAATTATTGCTGAAATCACAATAAATAACATTGTCAATGGTGGCAAACCAGTTATAGAATCATCGATTTTTGGCTTAGTTACATTTTGTTGACTAAACAAATATGATGTCTTCAAATATTTGTTAGCTAAATCAGCACATTCTTTGTTGTAGTCTGTTAATCACTCATTATATTCAGTGATGATCTTATTATATTCTTCATCTGTTTGATTTTCTTGCCTAATAGGTCTACTTTTAAATTCAGAACCTAAGGTTTGAAATTCTCTAACAAAAACTCTTCATTCTTCTAAAAATTTATCATTATCAAAAAGGGTAACTAAGGGGAATCGATAATAATCATTGGTTAATAAATCTGCAAATAATTCAGCTGAATAAAAATCAGATGCAAAAGTAAAATCATTAATATAAAAAGGATCAATTGGATCAGTATCCTTATAATTTTCATCCTCAGTGTCTGGAGGATTAGGATTTACAAAATAACTCTCATAATTACGATAATCAATAAATGCAACAATATAATCAGATGCTAGTTGTTTTACTACATTATCTTCTGCATCAGATTCAATTCAACCTCATCCAGCAATTTCACTTGGTGAACTAATAAAAGAATCAAATTTATTTTCTGGTTTATTATCAATTGATTCCATATAAAAGTTGTATAGAGTTGCAATCAAATTATCTTCATCGATTGGCTCAGGTAGTCAGTTATTCTCACTAGCTATATATGCCATGAACTGCTTCTCGACTGTTTCTAATGAAGAAATATAATTGTTTATTGTTGATCTAACATCTCGGTTGATATAGTTAGCATAATTTCATGTATCAGTATTAAAAAGTTGTTGTTCTCAGTTATCCTTAGTAACAACAATACTACCAGCTGATGAATTACTAGAACTTGTAATACTTGGAGTACCATTAGGATTAAAAGGAATATTTGCATACAAATTAAAATATCAAGCAATTATTAATTGGTTTAAATAGTTTAAAAAACCTTCTTTATCATTTCAAAGAATTCAAGTTGAGGTTGTGTTATATTGTTCAGAAGGTACAGGTTCAGTTGGGGTAACTGATGTATCTCCATCTGAATCACCACTAGAATCATCTGAAGTAGCATATGTGGTAGTAGAAGAAGAACCAGAATCTTCTTCTCCTCTTTCACTTTCCAATAACTTATTGTATTCATTTTTATCAATAACAAAAGAACCAGAATTGTAAGTATTATGTGATTCAATGTTTACCTGTGTTGTACTAACATTTTTATCCTTGTCAACATATGGTTCAATCTTACCAACATAGTTATCAGGATCATTTATAAGATAATAATTTAAATCCTGTTTATATGGAGAAGGAACTTTGTCAGGGTTTGCACTATCAACAGTTGAACTATCAACAAATAAATTGGAATTAGTTCTACCAGTTGATGCAGTTATACCAACATATTGATTTCAAATTGGCTCCAATGAATATCGATTAGAAACAGATAAACTTCTATATACTCTTGAGTCATTGTATAACTCATTTACTTCATCTTCGATATCTTTTAAACTAAAACTAGATTGTGAACTCTCAAAAGAAGCTGTTAATAAACCAAAACGAGATGTTACTTTTGGTGAATTATCAATCATTGTAATAGTAGGATTAAAATCAGGCAAGTGATTATATCCATTAAAACCAAAAAAATGAACTCTTTCATTAGCAATTGGAGTATTGGCAACAGAAAGATTAAAACTTAATTTATATTCAGTAAAATTAGCCTCAAGGTTATTAACTGTTATTTGGGTAGAATCAGTAATTCCACTAGCATTAAAAAACATCTTATTTTTGTTAGTAAAAATTAAGTTAATTAATGCATTCCTATCAACAACTTTTTGATTACTATCAATAATGCTAGATAAATTTTGACCAAGTCCTAAATCAAAATTATTAGCAGTTAACTCAATTGCTGAACCTGCTTCGATTTCTTGGTATTGAAATCCATAAGTGACTGAAATATTTGTTAAACTTTTAGATTCTAAGGTAGATACTAAAAAATCTGATGATTCCTTTAATAACTTTTCTTCTTTGTTAATATCTTGTAAAAATTCTCTATCTGCATTAATTAGTTCTAAATTTAATTGAATACTTCTACCCTCAGATAAATCGCTTGCAGCAATTACATTCTGAGAAACATAATAAGATGACAAACCAATTCCAGTAGCACCTAAAGCAGCCAAAACAACCCCTGTAATAATAGCAAAAATTCTCTTAGTTTTTTTTCGCTTATTTAGAACCAATGATTGACTATTATTGTTTGCCATATAATAATATATTATAATTAATCATAGATTTTTATGCAAATTACTAATAATTTAGCTTATTAGCATATAGCAATAGGTAACTTATTAATTCCTATTTCTTTATTGATGGTTATATCTATTTTATCTATACCACGGACGCTTAAAATACCTAGTGAACTTATACTAATGTTACTAAATTCATTGTTTAATTTAAAATCAATGTTATTAATATCAATTGAACCATTATAACCTATGGCGTTTTTTTGATTAAATTTAAATGGTTTATCAATACTAGTAGCTAAAACTTTTAAATCATCATTAATAACGAGGCTAATATTGGCATTTTTAACTTTTGGGTATAAATCTAATGCTAAAAGGTTTTCAATTATTAGTCGTTGGTTATATTTAATTTGATAGTTTCTTATTCTTGTTGATTTATTGAATAAGATTTTTTTAAAATTCTTATCATCTATTTTATTTAAAATGCTTTGTTTATTAATAAATCCTGGTGTATCAATAATCACTAGGTTGTTAGCTAAAGTCAATTTATTGTTATTAATAGTAGTATTTAGATAATGACTAACTGTTAATCTTTGCTTAATTTTATTAATTTTTAAAATGCTATTGATTAGTGAGGATTTACCAACGTTAGATTTTCCTACAAATATAATTTTCTTATCCTTGTATTGGTTTAAAAACCTTAACAATTGCTTAATTGAACTATTTGATTTGGTAGTTGTAAAAATAATAGCTAAGGGGTTGTATTTATATTCTTTAATATTGGCAATAATTTGGGTTTGAATTTTCTCTAGATTATTAAAACTTTTAAATAAATCCATCTTGTTGACAACAATTATAAGATTACTTTCGTTATTATATCGATCAATTAAGCTATTTTTAAGATCAAATGGATCAACAATCATACATATTAAGTTATTAGCTCCAATTTGGGTAGTATTCACAAAACTATCAATCTTATCTACTATTGTTTCCTTATCAGGTTTTTTATTGTAGTGAATAAGTTGGAAACACCTTTGACAATATAAAGTAGATTTATCAAGCTTAGGAACATATCCTTTTTGCGATTCAATTGTTGTTAAATTAACTCAACATCCTTTACACTTCTTTTTAGATGATGTCATATCCTACCTTCAAATCACTATCAGTTAAAATATCTTTGCTAGATAAGGAAATGTGACGATAAATAAATTTTTCTAGAATGGATATTAATCAGTTTTTTACCCCAGTTTTTGATGATTCAACTAATGGTAATACTAGAATTGACTTAATTGATAAACGGTTTGCTGCAAAAATATCAATAATGAATTGATCACCAATGAAAATCGTATCTTCTGGAGAAATATTATATTTTTCCATTATTTTTTTAATCTTGTTAACCATCGGTTTTTTAGCATTATAAATAAAATCATCAACATCTAACATATTACAAAAAGTTTCAACCCTTTTTTTCTTATTGTTACTAATAATAATTAATTTAATATCATTAGCCTTAACAGCGTTTACAAATTTAGTACAAGTTGCATTAGGAAAAGACGTAAAATGAGGTATAAGTGTATTATCAAGATCACAAAAAATATATTTAACTCCTGATCGACGCAAGGAAAATAAATTAATATCAGTAATGCTTTTAATAAAAACAGTTGGTCTTAAATAATTTAGAAAAACTAAATCTATTTTCATTAAAATAACTTCTCCTGGGTTGGATTAATATTTTCTTGAGTTTCATTACTAGAATTGTTAGTTTTATTTGATAATCAATTGTCCTTATAACAAGCTATTATTTTTTTATACTTTAAATCACTAAATCTAGTTGATAAATCAGATAATGGAATTGTTGATACTTTAAGTTGAGAGACATCATTTTGATCATTTAGAACATTCAAGATATCTCTAGCATTAGCAATAAAACCATTAATTATTTCATATGGAGCAGATTTTATTTGTGGCATTACATAAACTCCAGTTCCTGATCTCTTAATTTTTTTAATATCAACAAAATTAATCCGTTTAAATCCTCGATTAGCAATAATTACAATTTGTTGATTATTAGCATTTTTAGTTACCATACAAGTAGCAATTTCATCATCTGTGGCAATTTTTTGCGACTTAACTCCACTAGTATTTTTTCCAATGATAGGAATTTCATTAATGTCATATCTAATCCCATAACCATGCTTAGTAATTGAAACAACTTCATAATCTTTATCATCGATTAAATGAGAAGCAATTATTTCATCATTATCCTTAAGGTTTGCAATAGTAGATGCCTTAATTGTTTTAGCTAGATTAATCTCTTTTAAACTTACCCTTTTTATTAAACCGTTTTTAGTAGCAATTAAAAGTAGTTGTTCATCATTAATGGGAAATTTAGCATCAAAACAATGAATTATTCGTTCATTTGGATCAAGGGTACAAAGGTTGTTAATATGTTCTGCTAAATCACGATACTTACTATTTTTAATTTTATGACATGGAATTGAAACAGTTCTTGCTTTATTAGTAATAACAATCACATGGTTTAAAGTATTTGATTCAAAAATATCTAACAAAATATCACCAGGTTTTAGGGGAAATTCACCATAATTTGATGATTCAATTGAACGTACATTAGTAGTCTTTAAATATCCATCTTTTGTCACCATTACAACTACGTCTTTACCTTCCATTAAATCAGCATCGTTTATTACAATTTTTTCAATTTCGTCTTCAATTTTAGTTTTTCTTTCACTACCAAAGATTTGTTTATATTCTCTTAGAATCTTCTTTAAGTAATTTCTTAATAGTTCATCAGAACTTAATATGGTTTTTGTTTCCTTAATAAACGTTTCTACATCAGATTCTTCCTTTTTTAAAGTAGCCACATCAGTTGCAGATAATTTATATAAACGTAAATTAACAATTGCTTCAGCTTGTACTTCACTAAATCCAAATTTAATCATGATATTCTTTTTAGAATCTTCTTTTGATTGAGATTTTCTAATAGTACTTATAATGTCATCTAAAATAGAAATTGCTTTAATTAATCCCTTAATGACTTCTAATCGTTTTTGTGCCTTTTCTAAATCAAACTTTAATGTCTTGATAATAACATTTAAAGCATGTTCAATATAAGCATCAAGTACATCAAATATTGACATTAAGTGAGGCTTACGATTATGAATAGCGATAAAGTTTATGGCATAACTTACTTGTAAAGGAGTGTTTTTAAATAAAAAGTTTTTAATAACCTCAGTTGATTTATCAGCTTCAACATCAATTACAATTGAAACCCCATTTTTATCTGATTCATCTCTAGTTTCAATAATCCCATTGATTTTCTCATTAAATACTAAGTCATCAATTGCTTTAATAATACTTGATTTATTAGTTTCATAGGGAATTGCAGTAACAATTAGTTGTTTTAGTTTTTTATTTACAACTCTTTCTTCAATCGAAGCTCTAATAATAAATTTTCCTTTACCAGTTTGGTATGCTTCATTAATTCCAGATGCACCTTGAATAATTCCTCCAGTTGGAAAATCTGGACCAGGCATAATTTTTAAAATAGAACTTAGATGACAATTTTTATTATCAATTCGATAAATAATTGAATCAATTACTTCCGTGAAATTAAAAGGAGGGATATTGGTAGCATAACCTGCTGCAATTCCAGTAGATCCATTAACTAACAAATTAGGAATTAAAGAAGGTAAGAAAGAAGGTTCTTTTTCAGAATCATCAAAATTGGGAATAAAAGTAACAGTATTCTTTTCAATGTTATTTAACATAAGCTCAGCAATTCTTGCTAACCTACATTCAGTATATCTCATTGCTGCTGCATTATCACCATCAATTGAACCTTTATTACCATGCATATCAAGTAAAGGAATATTATTTTTTCATTCCTGACTCATTCTTACCATAGCTTCATAAATTGAACTATCTCCATGAGGGTGAAATTTACCAATTACTTCACCGACTGTTCTAGCTGATTTTTTATATGGACGATCATGGTATATTCCAAGGTTATTCATCGCATATAAAATTCTTCTTTGAACTGGTTTTAATCCATCTCTAATATCAGGTAAAGCTCTATCTTGAATGATATATTTTGCATACTTTGCAAAACCTTCATTCATAATCTGATCAATTGATTTTCTTGATATTGTTTTTTTAACCATTATATTTATTCCTCATCCTCAAATTTAAAATCAATGTTAGCATTAATTCAATCTTTTCGTAATTGAGCATTTTCACCCATTAAAATATTAACTTGACGTTCAGCTATTACTAAATCATCAATATTAACTTTAATTAGTTGTCTAGTTTCAGGGTTCATGGTAGTTTCTCATAATTGATCAGCATTCATTTCACCTAATCCTTTGTATCGTTGAATTTCAAAACTTGAATTGGCTTTTTTAAGATCATTTAACTCATCATCGTTTCAAGCATAGAAAAATTCCTTTGTTTTTTTATTAGTTAACTTATATAAAGGAGGTAGAGCAATATACACATGTCCATTCTCAATTAATGGTTTCATATAACGATAAAACATAGTTAATAATAATATTTGAATATGAGCTCCATCAGTATCAGCATCAGTCATAATAATAATCTTGTCATATTTCAATTTTGAGATATCAAAATTTTTCAAAGTACCTGTTCCTAAACAAGTAATAATAGTACCAATCTCTTCATTTTTTAAAACATCTAATACATTACTTTTTTCAACGTTAATAACTTTTCCTTTTAATGGTAAAATAGCTTGGTATTTTCTATCTCTTCCAAGTTTAGCTGATCCACCCGCTGAATCTCCCTCAACTAAAAATAATTCATTTTGCTTAGGATCTTTAACTTGGGCTGGGGTAAGTTTACCTGATAAAATTCTTTCTGCTCCAGACTTTTTTTGTTGCTTAGTGTTTTCTCTTATTTTCTTAGCAGCATACCTAGCATCTCTTGCCATAATAGCTTTTTCAATTATTTTTTGTGCTTCTTTTTTATGTTCTTCAAATCAATAAGAAATTTGTTGAGTAGCAATTTTTTTTGTTACCTCTCTAACCTCTGGCGTAAATAGTTTATTCTTTGTTTGTCCTTCATAACTTATAATGCTTTCAGGTACTTTTACCGAAATTATAGCTCCAATCCCTTCTCTTACATCTGATCCTTCAAGGTTTTTGTCTTTTTCTTTAATAATTCCTCATTTTCTTCCA
>CASGBP010000023.1 GCA_949299825.1 uncultured Mycoplasmataceae bacterium | reverse complement strand
TTAATTCCGCCTTCTAGACATTTCTTTTTTTGTTCACTAGTAAGAAAATGAATTCTTGTTGCTTGATCAGTTTCATCATCATCTAAATAAAACCTTAAATTTGCCAAATCATTCATTAAGTTAAAATATTCAGTTATTGGAGATTTTTTATAATTTCGTTTTTCCTCATTATAGTTTGTACATTTTCCTATTAAGGATTCTCAAAGATTGTCTCCTATTTTCTCTACTTTATTTTTTTCATTCAATTGATAGAGCCCATATGGAGTAGGGTTCCTATATGATCCAGGTCCAGTGGCATAGCTTCTATGCCTTTTAAATAGTTCTATAAAATCATCAATGAATTTTTCATCTTTAATAATATTTTTTTGTTTACTTAAAATTTGTCTTATTTCTTCAATATATTCTTCATTTTTAATAACAAAATTACCATCATTACCAATTACTTTCCCTGTTTTTAGATATCAAGCATTTTGTAATTGACATGGTAATAATTTAGTTATATCTTCCTTACCTAATATTTCTTCACTTCTTCATTTATCAAGAATTTTTTTTGATTCTTTTTCTTTATCATCATCAAGATCTATTGTAACAAGGGTTCCTCTATGTTTTATATAATTATGTAAAATAATAACTAATTCATGTAAGGTGATTTGTTCTTCCAATGCTTTAACCTTTATTTCTACAGGAATTAAATATCTTTCTTTAATATCATCATAAAAAGAAGATTTAATATAATCATCAATTTCTTCATCTGATTTAACTAATTGATATTTTATTAATAATTTTCTTAAATCTTTTTTCCTTAAACTTTGTCTTCTTATTCTTCGCCTTCTAGATCTAGCTTCTCTTCTAGTTATAACATTTGAATCATTTGATGCTGGATCATCAAACAATCTAACCCCCATGTCTAGAATAGTTAAATTATTTGTTTCTTTTGTTTCATCTCTTTTTACAATAGATCACCCTACTGAAGTAGTTCCTATATCAAAACCTATTGTTATCTTTTCTTTTTCTTGCATAAAACATCTATCTCCAAATAAATTATATAATATTAATATTATATAATTGTATTTACAAAACTTCCTAACATGGGTTTATTTCATTATTATTTTTATCAAAGCTTAATAAATTAGTACACAACTATCTTACTCTTATTAGTTGTTCAATAACCTAAAGCTATTTCATAGGTGTCAATTAAATCATATTGTCTTTTATTGGGAGAATCATTAATAAATGTTAAAAAACTGAAGATAAAATAATAATTGTGGAGAAATAGATTCTATTATTCAGGATTAGATGCTAATTTAATTCCTATTGAAGTTAATCTAGTAGAAGAACAAAAATACAAACTCAATAAATTATCAATAACACATACAATAACGTGTAGTCTTGCATAAATATTTTAATAAATAATATAATCATTAGTAGAGACGTTACCTTAATTTTTTAAGGGCGTACCAAGCCACAGCTATATGTTGTGGTTTTTATTTTCAAATTCTAGCGATATTTAGATAATTTTGGATAAATCCATTTAAATAGTTGTTATCAAAAATATGATAATGTATTAAGGATGATATATTAAGTTTTGAAAACATAATATAAAAATAAACTATAATTCAACAACCTAATTGTTCTCTTTTAATATAGTGCTATTAAAAGGCTTTTATATCTTCTCTTAGACAATAAAAAAAGATCACTAAATATTAGCGATCTTTAATTATGTATCTAAATAATAAAAAACAAAAGTTATTATTAAGACTTGTATATATCATAATAGCTCCCTTTATGGGAGTCTATTATAATCTTTAAAGTGTTACTATTAACTAATCTTAATTATTAGTACATAGCTACCTTACTTTTAGTAGTTGGTTCAATACCTAAAGCTCTTTCATAAGCTTCAATAGATCCATATTGTCTTTTGTGAAGAGTATCTTCAATAAAGGTTGGAATAACCATTAATCCAACAAAGATGAATAAGGTTATAAGTTTCATTATTCTACCAACAATACCTTCAGTTCCACCAACTTGTTCTTTGTATCCAATTCCTACTTCACCTGGAAGGGCAATATTAATTAACATAAACACATTAACAAATGCATCTAAGAATAATAGAGCCAACACAATTCCAATTACAATTATTGAAACTCATGCAAATGGTACAAAGTATTTCTTTTGTTCAGTATGAACAAAGTGTTCCTTTCTATTCTTTAGTGCCCCAAAAATAGGTAACATAATAAACATAAATGCAAACACTGCCGTTCAAGTACC
>CASGBP010000022.1 GCA_949299825.1 uncultured Mycoplasmataceae bacterium | reverse complement strand
GGTGGACAGGGACGGATTCGAACCATCGAAACTTTCGTGGCTGAGTTACAGTCAGCTGCGTTTGGCCACTTCGCTACCTGTCCATATTACGTATAAAAAAAGCACATATACGCAAGTTTATTATATAATAAAAAATTTTTTTCTCCACTTTAAAAATGTGATTTATTTAGCTAGTTATTTCTATATATGTTACATTCTTTTGCTTGAAATTTCTTCAATGGTAACTTTATAGTGATAATCTATCCCTTTTACTTCAACAGTTTCACCTTTTTTTCTACCTAATAACGCTTTAGCTAGTGGTGATTCGTTTGATATTTTATATTCATCTGGATTTGATTCAATAGATCCCACAATTTGAAAACAATATGAAGTATTGTCTGACAAATCCTTGTATTTTACTCAATTATATAAAGATACTTGACCTTTAATATCTCTACCATCATTAATTACACAATTTTCAAGGGTAGACTGAATTTCAGAAATTCTTTTTTCAATTTCTTGCTGTTTTTCTTTTGCAGCATCATAATCAGCATTTTCTGATAAATCCCCTTGTTCTCTTGCTTCTTGTAATTGTTTTATTACTTTTGGCCTAATGTTATCAATTAGATCCTGTAATTCCTTTTTTAATTCATCATGACTTTCTTGAGTTAAGATAATTTTTTCCATATTTTTTTAATTCCTCATTCAAAATAATTTATATTATATATAAAAATTGTAAATTTTAACTTTTTATTGTTTAATTAAAAATAGAATTTATCTAGGAGAAAAAAATGTTTCAATTAATGAAATTAGATTATCAGTATGATGCTTTAGAACCTTATTTTGATGAAAAAACTATGTTAATTCATCACACTAAACATCATCAATCATATGTAAATAACTTAAATAATGCTTTAAGTAAGTACCCAGAACTTCAAGCAAAAAATTTAGAAGATTTATTAGTATCATTATCAAGTGTTCCTGAAGAAATTAGAACAACTGTAAGAAATAATGCTGGCGGGATTTTTAATCACAATTTTTTCTTTAAGTTATTAACAAAAAGAAAAACTGAGCCTTCTGAACAATTAAGAACTATTATTGAAAATGAATTTGATAATATTGAAAATCTTAAGGCCACTTTTTATTCAGCTGCATTATCTAATTTTGGTTCAGGTTGAACATGAATATGTTTAGATAAAACTAATAAGTTAAAAATTGTAAACACATCAGGTCATGATTGCATTATTTCTACTGGATATAAGCCACTAGTAGTAATTGATATTTGAGAACACGCATATTATTTAAAGTTTCAAAATAGAAAAAATGAATATATTGAAATTTTTTGAGAGTTAATTGATTGAGAATTTGTTAGTACATTGTATGATAAATATCTTAATGGTTAATTAGTTTTTAATTCTCACTCACCATCAGCATTACTAATATAAGTTTGACCAACTTCATCTATGTATAGTCAATTACCGTTTTCGTCTTGATATGGTTGATTGGCAACAATATTTAATTGGTTATTTGGATTTGTTTGTTCCACTGGAAAAGATTTTTGATCATTAATAAAATCATTATTAATTGATTCAACATTCTCATTAGTTAATTTAATTTCAGTAACATTTGTTTTATTTTTCTTATTGCTATTTTTTCTTTTACTAATAAGATTAAATTTAGCTTCCTTTTTATTTTCATCTTTGTTTGAATTAATCCTAAATTGCTTACTATTTAAAGCATTTTTGTAATCCATAAAGAAATCTTTATCATCTAAACCATATAAATATGAACGCTTTGAGTAATTATATAAAATTGAATTTATATATCCATCAATTCGATAGAAAACATCCTTAAATAAAAATGAATTTTGATATCAAGGTCGATAAATGGTAATTTGCTTAATCTTGCTCTTAGTCAATAAGTTTTTTGCAATGATAAATACCATATTAAGTGCAAAAAACATAAATACTTCCATCAATCTTATGGTATCAATACTTCTAATAGCAATATTAAATAATGAGTTTGATAATAAATTGTTTAGAGGAGAAAAAATTCCTAATTGTACAAATCCATCTGATTCATTTACATAAACATTTCAATCATAAACTGCAAATCCTGAAGCATTAAATCAAACCTTTGCATAAGCTACTGACAATGATAAATACATAAATATAATTGCATATATTAAATATGAACTAAGGATTGATCAACGACTATATTTTTTGGCTGATATATAAATTCCTGTACTTGAAAAAATTAGAAAAATAAAACCAATAAAAGAAAGCCTAGTTATCCCATTTCCAATTAAAAAATACTTTCAAATTGGATAAGTTTCAAAATATTCATTACTAGTAGAATCATTTAATAATGAAAAAATAACTAAAGGAATTCCAACGGTTAAAGAAATTAATGAAAAAACTTTACTAAAGCATTTGTTACCATTAAAAATTAAACTTATTGAAATAATAAAATACATCATATCAGTTAGATTTAAGAGCAATAAATTGGAGTATAGTAATGATTCAATATCAGTAGTTGAAGTTAAATTCGAGACCATTGAATCACTTGGAATAATGCCATTGCTAAAGTAATTAATAAAATCAATTAAATATCATACATATTTTCCTACAATAAAAATTACTAACATGAAAGTTCCAAGTGAAATGGTGAATTTTCTATTTGAAAACAAGTTTGAAATAAAATTGTTAGCAACCATTGTTACAACAAATAAAATTAGAATAAAACACAACAAAAAAATTGGAACAAAACCCATAATACTAATAATTATATATTATAGATAAAATCTTGCACATATCTCAAACTTATTGCTTTAAATATTTAATATATAAAAAAAACAATTTATAGTAATTTACTTAATTATTGCAATATAATAAAAAAAGTCGTAGATTAGAATCTACAAATAACTATTTAATCTAAATTGGGGTTCATGTGAAGAAAGCAATAAAACAAAAATTATTAAATTTAGTTACTTTTAATCCAATTGACTACTGTATTAAGTCAAGTATTACTGTTAGACATATTGATATTCTAAAATATGTGCAAAATTCAGCTTTTGAAAGTTTTGTTAATGGTGAAACTAATGTATTAGAAATTTCAGCGGCCTCTGGTATTGGTGCATTTGAAGCTAGTTTAAGAGAAACAAAAAATGCAGATGAATTTGCTAATGTAGTTAGAAATAATGGTTTTAGCATTTCTGAAAATAGAATGAGAGAACTTAGGTCAAATTTTGCTCTTAATCAAAAAAAATCTATTTCTTATTATGTTGATCAAATGCGTTCTTTCAAAAAACAATTTATTTCATTGAATAGAATTGCAAATAATTATTTCAATGATACTACTATATGACCATTATATCTTTCATATCGTTTTATTAAAGGTAAGATAGGGAACAATATTGCAGTTAAAGCGCCTTTAATTATTTTTAAAATTACAATCGTTGAAGAAGGAAGTAAATTATTTTTAAAAAAATTATCTGAAGAACGAATTGTTAATGAAAAGATTCAAGTAGTTATGAATAAGGAATATCCTTCAACCACTGAAACTACTGAAGAATTGCTAAACAATGTGTCATTTGATGATTACATTGCAAGATTTGAGAAAATGCTAGGTTATAAAATAAGTATTAGTGAACAACAATTTGAACCTTTCAAGCATGAAGATAATAAAACAATTTTGGACACCTATAATAAAATGGAAGTTGAAAATAGTGCTTTAATAGGTATTTTTGAACCTGGTGGTGGAGCATTAAAAGAAGATTTAAAGAAAATTATTGAACTAGATGTTGATCCATTTGAAAATCAAATTGATGGAGAATTTAAACCAAATACTTATTATGAAGAAAAGATCATTAAAGATCCAAGTTTTATTTATGAGATTGGTAAACCATTAAATATTTATCAAAAGTATGTAGTAGCTTCTTCATTAAATCAATCTACTTTAATTTATGGACCCCCTGGTACAGGTAAATCAGAAGTTATTTCAAACATTATTGCAAATGCCATTGTTAGAGGAAAATCAACTTTAATGGTTTCTGAAAAGAAAGCTGCACTTGATGTATTAACAGATAGAATGAATTCTCTTTCCCAATTTGCTTTATATTTATTTGATTCACAACACAAGGATGATTTTTATAAAAAAATTGATAATTTAAATTCACTATTAGGTACTCAATGATATCGTGAACCATCAAGATATTCAAAGTCGGCAACAATTGAACCATTAAAATTTAATAAAGATGAATTAATTTTTACTAAAAATTTTGAAGATTGATATAGTGAAGTTTTGTACTTGTTAAAAAAACATTGAAATATTGAAGATTACAATGATGGTATTTACAAAATGGATTATATTGATTACCAAAATCTAAAAAATGAATTAGGTGATCAAATTTGTAATGAATGACTTCAACCTACTATTATTGAAGGTTATGGTAACACTACGTTACTAGAAGCATTTAGAAAAGTGTATAATGGTTCAAATTATTCTTTCTCTAGCATTGATGTATTTTTTAGTGAATATTTAAAATTCAAGAAATTTGTGAAAAAATTCAATTTGCTAGAAAAGAATTCAAGTGAGGAATTAAACAAATATTTAAGACATATTAATAATAAGATTCAAACTAATTCTCATTTAGTTGAAAAATTATTGTTAGGCGGAAGTAAATTGTTTAATATTTTTGAACAATATTTTGAATTTATTAAAGATAATAATAACAAAGATTTACAAGATTTTATTGCTAAATCTTATAAGGAAAAAAGACAATTTTTCACATTATTAAATTCTTATCTTGATTTTAGATTAAATGAATTAGATAAGAACATTGAATATCGAGATTTATCTACTAAAGAAATCTTAAATTATGTTAATGTTTGTGAATCATTTATCAGCAAGCATAAACGTTTATTATCTAGTGAGGATTGATTTTCATTTTTAAATAAAAATAGTAATAAATTAGAAAAATTTTTGGAAGTTTACAATAATGCAACTGATGAACAAACAAAAGAAATTTTATTTGCTGAATTTATTATTAACTCAAACATCATTTCAAAGATTGAAGATTCAAGCTTAAACATAAAACAAATTAAGTTAGTTTCAAAAGAGGCTAAATCAATTATTGATATGTTCAAGGAATATTTGAAAAATATTAATATTCTAAAATCTGAATATATTGAAGATCTAATAAAGTACAAAGATTTATTCAAATATGATATTCAATTTTTGCAAAAATTAAGAACAGTGCAAGAAATTTTTTCACCAACGAATCAAGAAATTATTAAGGAATGAAATTGAATATCATTACCTTTTATAAAATACTTGTATTTAAATCCAATCCTAATTTTTGATTTAGATAAAATTTCTCCAGTGATGCAAATGATTTCAAGTCCAATTACTGATGATCAATATCGTAAGTTGAGAATTGTTGCAATGTGAAATGAATTAGTAAAAGAAAATACTATTTTTTATGAATTAAGAGGGGTTCATTTACAAGATGTTATTATGCAAATGCGAAAAGAATCAGTTCGTTCATGTAGTATTATTGAAGAATTAATTTTTAAAAAATATGTTAATAACTTAAGACAATACTTAACTAGATTATCAAAGGATGATAAGGATGAAATTGCTAATGTACTACGAATTGCTTCAAGTAGTTCAAAACCACCAATTGCACAATTTGTTAAAAGATATTATAAAGCTTTAAAACAATTGTTTTTAATTTGAGTTGCTAGACCTGATAATGTAGCTGACATGATTCCATTAGTAGAAGATGAATTTTATTATGGTATCTTTGATGAAGCTAGTCAAATTTCAATTGAACGAGCTTATCCATTGGTTTATCGATGTAATATAAAAGTAGTTTCTGGTGATGATAAACAATTAAGACCAACAACATTTTTTATGAATAAGTTATCTTCACAAGATTTTGAAATCGATGATTTTGATGCAGTTGAATCATTACTTGAAAGAGCAAAGGTTTCTTGATGAAATGAGTTTCATTTAAGAAATCACTACCGTTCTGATTCAAAGGAATTAATTGAGTTTTCGAATAAATTCATTTATAAAAATTCATTGGAAATTGCAACCAAATCAAATGTAAGAGAAAGTGGAATTGAAGTTTATAATGTAAATGGTATTTGGGATCAAACTAATAAAGTTGAGGCTGAAAAGGCTATTCAGTTACTAATTGAAAACTTTAATAAATATAAAAAGATTTTAATTATTACATTTAATTCAAAACAATCTCAATTAATAGAAAATATTTTATTCGAAAGAAGATCAAAATTACCACCTGATCTATCTGATAAACTTGATCAAAATGATGTAATTATTACTAACCTTGAAAATGTTCAAGGTAATGAAGGTGATTTAGTAATATTATCAGTTTCTTATGGTAAAAACCCTGATGGTGTAGTTAAATCTAATTTTGGTCCATTAATTTTATCTGGTGGTTCAAACCGTTTAAATGTTGCAATCACTAGAGCTAGACAAAAAATGATGGTTATTAAATCGTTATATGGTAATCAAATTAGGGTTAATCAACAAAATGAAAATGCTGTAATTTTTAAGAAGTTTATTGAATACATTGATGCAATACATGAAAAGAAATCGATTGATACAATTAATGAATCAATTGATGAAAATGAAGTGATTGAAAATAACAATGAAAATGAGATTTCTGAACAAGTTATTATGGAAGAACTAGATAAAATTACGAGTGAACCAAATGAACAAGATATTATATTTTCAAGTCAAATAGTTAAGGAAATATACAGTGAATTATTGAAAGTATTAAGTAATAAATTCAAAATTATCAACGATTATAAAGTGGGATCTAAAAATATTGATTTGTTAATTATTAATAAGGAAAACAATAATGTGGCTAAGGCTATTATTGTTGAAAGGTGAAAAACCAATCGATCTATTAAGGAAATGGTAGAAGACATTGATAGACAATATTTCTTGGAAGATAGAGGTTATAGTACTTTTAGAATTAAGGAATTTGAATGATGTATAGATAAATCAAAAATAGTTTCAAAAATTAAGGATAGCATCATGAATGCTAAATCATCTAGTACAATTGATTATGTATTATGACAAATAGATAAATAAAATGATTAATGTAATTTTATATGAACCAGAGATTCCTGAAAACACTGGCAATATTGCTAGAACATGTGTGGCTTTTAATGCAAGATTGCATTTAATAAGACCATATGGATTTATTTTAAATTCTAGTGAAGTTAAAAGAAGTGGATTAGATTATTGAAAAAATCTTCAATTGTTTGAATATGATTGTTATCAAGATTTTCTAAATATAAATAAACCAACTAAAATTTACATGTACACTAGATATGGTACAAAAAGTCCTGAAAATATTAAATATGATTTTACTGATGATATTTATGTTATGTTTGGCAAGGAGAGTTCAGGAATAGATAAACAATTGTTAAAGGATAATAAGCAAAATTTAATTAGAGTACCAACTTCAAGTAATGTTAGAAGTATTAATTTATCAAATACAGTAGCGATTGCTTTATATGAAATAGTTAAACAAAATAATTATGATAATTTATGTAAATTTGAACCTCATAAAAAGTTAACTTAATTAACTTGATGTATAGGTTATATAATGTGTTAATGCATAAGGAAAAGAATGAGAAAAATTTTAGGTAATATTATTAAGGCAAATAAAATTTTTGACCTAATTGAAGATGGAGATAGAATTTGTGTCGGGGTATCAGGTGGTAAAGACTCTACCATTCTTTTATATGCTTTAAATCTATATAAAAAAATTCTTGCAAAAGAAAATATCAAGATTGAAATAATTGGTGTTCACTTAAAGTTAAATTTATGTGCTATTGATTATGAAGTTATTGAAGAATATTGAAGAAAACAAGGAATTGAATTTTATTTTGCAGATAGCAAAATGGGCGAAATATTAAAAGCGAATATGAAGGGAAACAAAATTCAATGCTCATTATGTTCAAAAATGAAAAAAGCTATTTTAATTGATATGGCAAAAAAATATAATTGTAATAAAGTGGCAATGGGACATCATGCTGATGATGCAATTGAAACTTTTTTTCTAAATTTAATTAACGAAGGAAGAGTTGCTACATTTAAACCAAAAATGTTTTTAGATCGAACTAGTATTTGGTTCATTAGACCATTAATTACTTGTAGAGAAAAAGATATTAAAAATGCTATAAAAAGAATAAATGCTCCAATCATTCCTTGTGGTTGTCCAATGGAAGGATTTACTCAACGTGATAAAATGAAGGATTTTTTAAAAGAACATTTTTATTTGAATAAAAAGTGAAAGGCAGCTTATCAAAATTTTTATATTGCCCTAATGAATGGAAAAGAATTTGATTTGTGATTTAAAAATGAAAATGGAAAAATTGATGATTTAGATCTAAGGGAAAAGGGAAGAAAAATTTAGTTATTTATTATTAAAAAATCCATATAAAGGTGAATTGTTATTACCAAATCCACCAGCAACTGCAATGATTTGTCCAGTAATATAACTTGAATCATCACTAGCTAAAAATAAAACAGCTTTTGCAATATCATTTACTTGTCCAGATCTATTTAAAGGAACATTTTTTAAGAATAAATCAATAAATTGTTGTGGCATGTTATTTTTTAGTGCATCAGTTTCAATTAATCCAGGTAATATTGCATTACATCTAATGTTGTATTTACCAGCATGTAAAGCTATATTTTGAGTTAGTGCATTAATAGCTGCTTTTGAACAAACATAACAGATTCTTGAGATATCAGGAGTAATTGATCCAATGGTTGAAATATTAATAATACTACAACCTTTTTCTTTCATTAGATTACAAACCGCTTTTGAAGTTATAAAAACTGACTTTAAATTTTTATCAAAAGTTTTAATAAATTCACTATATTCAGTATTAAAAATAGTTTTATCATTTACTGGATTACTAGTACCAAAATTATTAACTAAAATATTAATTTCTTTTTCTAAACTATAAACTTGCTTGATTGCTTCTTCAATACTATTTTCGTTCTCAATGTCAAAGTATATGTATTTCAATTTTAAATCATTATGTTTTTTAATTATTTCATTTGCTAATTTTTCATTTCTTGCTGCTAAATACACAGTTGCACCATTTTTAGCTAATACTAAGGCTGTTTCTAAACCAATTCCTCTAGTGGATGCAGTCACTATTGCTATTTTATTTTTAAGTTGCATTTTAAACCTCACACTTTATTTAATACATTCTTTATATAACAATTAATCAATATATTTAAACTAAAAAATAAAAAACCTTAAAAAATTTTAACTTTTCACATTAATATAGTTCAATTATTTTCTTAATTAATATTACTATTAATTAGTAAAATAAATATATGTCTAAAAAAGTTATAACTGTTAAAGAATTAGTGGATAAGTTTCAATTAAATGTAATTGCTAATAAGAATGTATTAAATAACATTATTGAATATGTTAGCATTACTAGAGCAGGACTAGAATTAACTGGATATTTTACTTATGATACTATTAAATCAATAATTTATTTAGGTTCAAAGGAATCAGGGTATCTAGATAGTTTAGATGAAAAGCAAAGAACAAAGTCAATTGAATTAATTTTTAAACATTATCCACCTGTTATTCTTTTCGGAAAAAATTTTAAGTTTGATAAATTAGTACTTGATTTAGCCAGTAAATACAAACAAACTGTTATTATCAAAACTGATTATGATTATAGTGATATTCAATTTACTCTATCAACTCATATGACACATGTAATGGCTGATTATAAACAACATCATGGAACTTTGATAGTAGTTTTTGGGGTAGGGATACTTTTAATTGGTAAACCAGGAGTTGGAAAATCAGAAATATCGATGGAACTAATTAGGAGTGGTCATATTTTTGTAGGTGATGATGCAATTGATATAGCTAGAATTGGTAGTGTGTTAAGAGGTAAATCAAGTGAATTGACCAAAGGTTTTATTGAAGTAAGAGGATTAGGTTTATTAAATTTTCAAAAAACTTTTGGTTATCATAAACTAGTTGATAATGTAGAAATTCAAGTAGTTATTGAATTAGTTGATAATAAAAATTCATCAGTTAAGTATGAACGATTAGGAAAAACTCACTATAAGGAAATTTTAGGAATAAATTTACCCTATTATAAATTACCAGTGGCAGCTGGAAGAAGAATGAGTGAATTAATTGAATGTGTAATTTGTGATTATAAATTAAAAAAACAAGGTTATGATAGTACAATAGATTTAACTAAAAAAATTAAAGGGAGTAATAGTCATGGATAATTTTGAATTTATGTCATCATTATGAACAGGAAATGACCCCTTTGTTTATGCTATTGAACCATGATTACGATGATATGGTTTGCTCTTTTCACTTGGATTATTTATTGCAATCGCAATAGCTTGTGTTAGAATTCAAACTTATTATAAAGTTAAGTATGATCTCTTTTTTTATTTTGCTATTATTGTAGTACCTGTAAGTTTGTTTGGAGCAAGGTTTTGAAGTGCTTGTATTGGGGATTTAGATTGGAAGAATTTTTTTAATTTTACAACAAGTGGAGGAATGGCGATACAAGGTGCTATTGTTGCTTGTATCATTGCTGGATTAATATATTTTCCTTTAATGTTAAGAAGACCAAAATATCATGTAAGAGTGGAGGAAAATGAAAGTATTTATATTAGAAAACCTTCCTTGTGAATCATTATTGATGCAATATTGCCTTGTATATTATTAGGTCAAGC
>CASGBP010000021.1 GCA_949299825.1 uncultured Mycoplasmataceae bacterium | reverse complement strand
TAACAACTTAAATATAACTAATGCCACTACAATCTTACATCAATTAATAAAGGAATTAAACATTTTAGTAAGATCAAAAAAATTTGATGAAGCAAACACAAAACTTAATGAAATACTTACATCATTGGATATATTAGGAATTGAATTTGAAAACATTCATACTAACGAAAACATTAATATGATTAAAAAATATCATCAAGCTTTAAATGAAAAAAAATACGATGAAAGTGATAAATTGAGAAATGAGTTAATCAACAAAGGATTATTGTAATGTCTTCTTACATAATTGGTAAAAAAGCAATCATTGAATTAATTAAAAATAATGTTGAAATCAAGGTTATTAAATCATTAAAATTTTTTCCTGAAATTAGAAGTTTAAACAAGAAAATAAAATGGGAAATAGTTGATAAAAGTTATTTTAAAAATATTGAAGGAAATCACCAGGGAATAATAGCTTATTTAAAGGAAGAAATTAAATTATATAAATTAGATGATTTGATCACTGAAGCAAATAAGCTTAACTCATATCAAATTGTAGTTATAGATTCAATTGAAAGTCCACATAATTTTGGAGCTATTATTAGAAATTGTGTTGCTTTTAATATTGATGCAATTATTTTTAAAAATAATAATCAATCTCCTATCAACGATATAGTAATTAAAACAAGTGTTGGAGCTATTAAATATTTAAAACTATGTAAAGTTAGTAATATTAACTATGCACTAGAAAAACTTAAAAAAAACAATTTTTGAATATTTGGTACCCTTTTAAATGATACTTCACAGGAGTTAGATAAAATAAGTTTTACCAACAAAAATGTAATTATTTTTGGCAATGAACAAAAAGGAATTAGCAACTTGATTAGTAAAAATTGTGATGAATTTATAAAGATAAAAACCAATGAAAAAATTCAATCATTGAATGTTTCAGTAGCCTTAGGAATTGTTTTATATGAATTAAATAAAAAGTTATTAAATTAGTGAAAAAATGTGTTTTACTACTTGTTTGTTAGATTCATATTTTGTTTCTAATTCATCATAATTTTGCTTATATAATTTTATGTCATTAAACTCAATAAACAAACGATTATCCATTATGAAGATATAGTAAAGTTTTCCGTTTTTTGCACTAATACTTAAATTATAATCACTATCATTTTCTACAAGCAATATTAATTTATTTATGTCTTTCTGGTTTTTAAAATTTTTTAGTGATTCATTATTACTAAAGATACTTACTTTATCATCATCATTAGAAATTTTTCTTAAGTTTAATAAAGTGTTACTATCATTTTTTTTAGTAATGTAAAAATCATTTTTATATTCTTTCTTTTCACATGACAAGATTAAGATCATATCATTTTGTTTGCTATATTTTTTTTCATAGTTATTAACAAAATTAGTTGATAATAGAAAAACTTGTTTATCTTTAAATAGGGAATAGATTTTTTGTGATGCACCTAAGGTAGCATTATTATAGTTAATGTCTAAGGTATTGATATGTTGATGCATTAATTCAAGAGTATTGTCCATTTTATTCATTTGATCTTCAATTAATTTGTTTTCAAGTAAAAATTCTTCATAAAGATTTTTAAAATTAAAGATGTTTGTTAAAAAATTCTTACACCTTCTTCTAAAAAATTCAAAAATATAAAATAATATCAACAGCAAAATTAATAATGCTAAACCAAGTCAAAGAGCCCAATTTATGTTTTTACCCTGCATTCCTAATACTAAAAAAATTAAAAGAAAAGAGATTAAACACAAAATCCCAAAAAAGATATAACAGCCATTTATAAATTTCTTTTTAGTAAATAATTTGTATATTTTTGGCAATTCATTAAAATAATCTTGAATTTTATTATTTTTCATAAATAAAATTATAAACAAATAGGTTTTAAATATATAATATATTTAAAATTTAAGTGCTTATGACAAACATTTCTATTACTTTAAACAATAGTGAAAAGGAAGATGTGTATAATAAACTTTTGAACTATGAGGTAAATACTGAAAATCAAATTATCGAACATTTATTTAAATTTCAAGGACATACAATAACATTGTATAAAACAAACGTGATGGTTATTCAAGGTAAAAATGCAGAAACAATTTACTACAAAATTTTTGAAAAACAATACACATCAACTGACTACAACCAAATTGATATTTTTCAAGAAAATAAAGAAGTCAATCAATATTATATTTCTACTGTTGGTTGTGATGAAGTTGGAGTTGGCGATTTTTTTGGGGGATTATGTGTATGTGCAACCTATGTCAATAAAACAGTTGTTAAATATTTAAAATCAATTGGAGTTAGGGATTCAAAAAAATTAACAGATGATAAAATGATTGAATTATTTGATCAATTTAAGGATCACGTAACTTTTGTGGCTTACAATATTGACGCAAATGAATATAATCGATTATTTGATGAATATCAAAATGGCCACATTATTAAAACTATCCTACATAATCAATGTTTGTGAGACTTATCCAAAAAAATAAATAGACCTTATTTTGTTATCATGGATCAATATGTGAGTAAAGATAAGTATTGTCAATATTTGGATAATATTGGAATAACCCCTTTTAATATTGATATTTTTACTACTCAAGCAGAAGATCAATATATCGCAGTAGCTTGTGCATCAATAATATCAAGAGTTTTATTTCTGGATGCACATAAAAAGTTGTGTGCTGCTTATCAAGTTAATTTTCCATTAGGTTCATCAAATGAAAATATTAAGAATGTTGCAAAATATATAATACGAAATTATGGAGTAGATGCCTTAAAAGGATTATGTAAAAATCATTTTAAAACATATGATGAAATTTTAAAGGCAGGTTAAAATATGGCAAATAAAAACAAAAATAACGTTAAAAAGAAAGAACAAAGTAAAAAAGTTGATATTGCTCAAAAGATACTTAATAATGAGGATCTTAATTTATCACCTTTAGAAAAAGAAAATGCCATTAAGAAAGAAGAATATTTTCGTAAATTATATGGTGAAATATTTGATTTAAATCAAACAAAGGATTTTAAGGTATTATGTAAAGCATTAATTCAAGGTTATGATTGTATGATGTCAGCTTATAAAGATAAACCAGAAATTAAGGGGGATATAGATTACATAATTAAATTTGCTTTTAGGGATTTCTATTTATTAATTTTTATTAATATGAAACAGATTTTTGATAATGATAACTTTTTGAAGGATTTACATAAGAAAGTTTATTTTTCTGAAAATTATGTTAATTTAGAAGACTTTGAAAAACTAATTGATTATTGTAAAAAAATTTTAAATGATGATAAAAAATAAAATCATTGATAAGTTAGTTAAAAAATTAATTGTAAACAACTTTGAAAAGGAAGATATTTTTGAATTAATAGATATAAATAAATGTTTTAATTTTTTTGAAAACTATATCTATTATTTATTATTGTTAAGCCAAAAAAAATATGATGACTTAAAAGTTAAAATGTGTTCTAGCATATCAAGTTATCTAAATTATTTAGTTGATACATATAAGATCAAGCAATTATCAAGACCTCAATTTAAACAAAAAAGTTGCATCTCAAATTATGAATTATATGCACTTGGAGTCAAGGGATATGATGGAGATAAGAATTTTTATT
>CASGBP010000020.1 GCA_949299825.1 uncultured Mycoplasmataceae bacterium | reverse complement strand
TAAACAAGATGAAAACTTGTATAACTATTTACCATTAAATGCTAAACAAAGATTAAATAAGGATATTGATAATTCTCAATTGGTTAACCATGATGAAACTACTTATAACTTAAATACTGACATAAAACCAACTTCATTAAAAGACGTTTATAAATTATCTAAAGAACAAAATGATAATGTTGATAAAACTCTAACTAACATTATTAAAACAAAGATTGATGAACCGTTTGAATATAATAATACAGTCTATGTATATGATAAAGATTATATTAGTTTTAAATATGATGAAAATTCAGATAGTTGAAATAAGATTGATTCACCAGATTATGTTAAAAAGGGACAAATCAATTTTGCAACTGGAGAAATAAATTTAGATAAAAATATTGATAATGTTGTTAATTTATCAAATCTTAAGGAAACTAATAAAAAGGAACCGGTTGTAGCTGTATCAACAGTTGATATTATCCAAACTTATGTTGATGAACCTTTCGAATATGAAAACGATGTATATGTTTATGATAAGAACTTAAACCATTTTGTTTACAATAAGCAATTAGAGGATTGACAACAAATTCTTGAACCTCCATATGTCATTAAACAACAAATAAATTTTAATAATGGAGTGATTGATTTAACTAAAAATATAGATTATCAAAATGAACAAAATGCTATTTTTAATTGTGGAATTGAACCTGGTTCATTAGATGAATTTGGTCAAATTGACATTGATAATGTTTCTTATTTTTATCCTGGTAATACAGTTCCTTCATTGGATAATGTTTCTTTTAAAATAACTAGGGGAGCATTTCATGTTTTTGCTGGTGAGAATGGGGCCGGTAAATCAACTATGATAAAAATCTTATTAGGTTTCATGGAAGGTTATGAAGGAGTTATTAGTATTAATAAAAGAAATGTAATTGATTTTCCTATAATTAAGCGATTAATTTCATATGTTCCAGACGTGGCAGTTTTTCCTTCTTTTTTTACTACTTTCCAATATTTATGTGAAATAACTAAATTGACTGGTAGTACTCCAGCTACCATTAAGAGCAAGGTGTCTTATTTATTGAAGCAATTTCAAGTATCAGAAATAAAAAATAAAAATCCTAACCGATTATCAATGGGTCAAAAAAAGAAGGTCTTATTAGTTAGAGCACTACTTGAAAAAGCAAAAGTTTTAATTTTGGATGAACCAGCAGCTAACTTGGACCCGACTACTAAAATTCAAATTTTTGATCTACTTAAAGGGTTGCAAAGAAAAGGAGTAACAATATTTATTTCTACCCACTTATTGGATGATATTAAAAACTATGCTACCCATTTAACCTTAATTTCTAAGGGTAAAATATTATATACTGGCTCAGTTACTGCTCAAAGTTTTGAAAACATCAGTAAGAAATTCTTCTCTGAACGAAGTAGGGAAATTAATCCAGAAGAAATTGTTGATAGTGTGATTGAATATTAGAAGGAGGTAAGGATGGATAATGTGTTAAATACAAATGAACAAAATAATAAGAAAAGTAGATTTGGCTTTTTAAATAACCAAAAAAAAGAAACAGTTAGTCATGTAATATCTAACAATCCTCAGTTAACTACTCATAATTTTAAATTGCGATATTTATTTAATATTTCATGTTTAATTAGAGCAAAAGTTGTCATTTCTTTTTTAATCATCTTTATATCACTAGCTTTTTTTATTCCTCTATTTTTTTATATAGCCCAAACTAAAATGGCAGCTTATAGTTGAGTATTCGCATTAATTAATGTGATTTTATTATTGTTAATTATGATTTTTAGTGTTCATATTCTCTACATTGAAAATAAAACCAATTCGGTTGATATGTTTTTTGTAGGGAAAGGTTATACTAAGATTTCTTCTTTTTTAATAAAAACTTTTTCCATTCTTTCAGTTTTATTAGCAATAGTCATTATTCAAGCAATTTTGCTAGTAATATTTATGGCAGTCTTTCAATTTACCAATAGCATACCTCAATTTTTTATGATGACTTTTTTTGGGGGAATTATTTTTAGTTGTTTCATATTACCAATTGTGGGGTGTTTTGGGTTATATTCTTCTAAAATTCTTTTTGCTTTATCTTCTTTTATTTTATTGTTATTACCATTTACTTCATTGGTACCAAGACTATCTGCAATTAAAAATGATCCATATGTTTATAATGGTAAAAATTTACAAAACTATGTTAATTCATATGATTTTAGTAATGATGTTACCACTTCATATGAGATCCAATCTTCTGCTCCAGGGACAACTTTTTTCCTAGCTGCCCAAGAATCACCAGTTTATACTCCTTTTATGCCAGGTGAAATCTTATTTAGTCCTTATACTTTAACTTATCAAGTCAATACTGGTATAACTAGTGATGGTTTGGGTGATGGAAAATTTCAATCAAATATTAATCGGTTGCAGTTTGTTGAAAGTAATAGTCAATCATCAGGTTATGGTTCTAATTACACCTTGTTATACCGGGTATTAGATCAAAATATTTTCACTATGACAAATGATGAATTGAATAAAAAAATACTAACTCCATTGATTGATTTGTTTTATGAATATGGGGGAGAAAAATTTTTTATGAGTCAAAGTTGAAATAATGTGGTTGTAACTAACCCAATTGTTTTAATTTTGTCTAATTTCATGGAAAATAATCCTAGTGCCTTCTATATGTATAGAGTTTATCAAATCTACAATAGTTATCATAATAAGCCAGAAGAAATGCCAATACGTTTAAAAAATTTTGTAGAAGAAAGGTTAGATAGAGTAATTAGTGCTGCAGGAGAAGCTACTAGTCCTTATTTTGCTAATTTCTTGGAAATTTCTATAGCACCTCCTGATGTTGATTTACCAGATATTAGTTCATCAACTGGTCAAACTATAACTACTACTACTAATACTGTTCTTAGTGCCTTAGTGAATGCAAATCAAAACGGGGTATTATATGATACTTATCCATTTGGTGGCATTTTGCCTCAAAGTTTTTTAGCAATTAATCAATCAGATTTAGTAAATTTTAGATTAATTATTGATGAAAATAGTTATGCTGATGGATTTGTTTCAGTAAGATATTTGGAAAAAAACAAAGATATTGATGGAAATATTGTTTGAAATAATGCAACTTTTAGTTTAAATGTTGATCAGGCCATTAGAAACTCTAGTGATTTATTTGGGAGTGTAAGTGATACCACTGAAACTCTACCTATACATATGTTTGTTAATACTTATAGAGATACATATGATGGAACAACTTTAGCTAATCCTAATTCATGAACAGTTGAAATTTTTAAATTATGAAATGATTTTATGGCAACTAAATATTTATGGTTTGATCAATACATTACTGCCTTAAAAGCTTATGCTAGTCAGGATTTGACAAGTGAGAATTCAACCAAATACATGACTAGTTCTTTACGTAGTTTTAGTTTAACTAACAATAATAATAGTTCAAATTTAAGGCAATTAGATGATACAATTTATACTTTTTTAGCTAGTGGTGAGGTAAAATACACCCCATTTAATAACAATTTATTGTTTGGAATCATTATTATGGTGGTAATTAGCATTAATTGTTGAATTATATTATTCCTTATAAATAGAAGAGAATAATTAAAAATTATTAGTTTTGATTGATTTGTTGTATATTTAGTTGCATTTTTTTAAAAAAAAGTGTATAATTAATATGTAATAAATGTGAGGGTAAA
This sequence comes from uncultured Mycoplasmataceae bacterium, assembly GCA_949299825.1. GTDB lineage: Bacteria > Bacillota_I > Bacilli_A > Mycoplasmatales > Mycoplasmoidaceae > Mycoplasma_L. The sequence continues at coordinate 4,855 of CASGBP010000020.1, read as the reverse complement.
TATGAAAAAATCTGTTAAGAAAACTTTTTTGTTGTTGTCTGGTTTGATAACTTTAGGTTCAACACTAGGTGTTGTAAGTTATGTAGGAATGCAAAATTACAACCAAACATCAACAACAAACACAACTACTTTTTCTAGTACAAAACAAGTTCAAAGTTCAAGAACAGTTGAATTAACTGGTACTGATGTAGCAAATTTTGTAACTCAAGGAAGAATTCAATCAGTTGATGGAAACGATGTTTTAAGTGATGCTACAAGTATTAGAATTTATGATGCAAGTTCTCAATTTTGATATAACAACACAGGAGGTCAACTAAGTCCAATCTGAACTGTTAGTCCAACTGACTCTTTTGTAAATCAAAGTTATTCAGGTACTGGTACTACCTTAGGTTACAACCAATACAATTGAGCATTTTTTAAGGATATAACAACTGGACAATGAGTTTTTAGAGGGCCAGCTAATCCAAGTTCAACTCCACTTGATATTGATGATGCTGTGTCAACAGATTTGACTCTAGGTTTTAAAATTTATCAAATAGATGAAGAATTAAACCCATCAAATAGTAATAATACATCTAGTTTAGGTGATACATATTTTGAAAACAATGAATATATTGGAATGAATCAATCTATTCAAGAGACAGATCCTTTATTTAACACAATTAATCGTTATTGAGGTGTTCCTAGTTTAAATGTATCAAATAGTGTGTTGATTAGACCGATGCAAAACAATTTAATTAATGGTGTTGTTAAAATTCAAAATAGAGGTTATGCTAGACAATTAGTTACTCAACCAACTAGTGGTACTAGTTATAAAAACAATGGTACACCATTAGATTACATTACTATTTCAAGAACTAACAAAACTAATGAACAAGTAAGTTCAATTGTTTCACAAGGAACAACTTGATTAAAGCAAAATAACACTGCTATTTATAATTTAGGTACTTCAGGGGTAGAAAACTTACAAGTTGGAGCACTTAATGTTGGTTTGTATGATGGAAAAATTTATTTTGGACAAAACCAACAATCAATTAATTTAGCAAGATCAAGTAGTTTTGACTTTACTTCTTATACTCCAGAAAGTTTTGCAAATGCTAGTGCTGACATTTTATTGAATGCAATTAATGTAACTGTAACAAATGCACCAAACTCAGTTTTAAATGGTGGTATGATTATTGATGCTGTTAATAATCCAAATAGTCAAAAAGTTGATGTTACAATTACTACTAATAGAAGTTTTAGACCTGATCTAACAACTAATGCAAACGGAGAATTAGTTAACTATAATTGAGTTTCTAATCAACCGATGTCAAGTACTATATCTATTCCATATAGTGTATTTAATCAAACTACTCAAATAACAACTATTAAGTCATCAGTTTCGTTAACTGATTTAGGAATTAGTGGAGAAATTTATGCAGATGATTTTGTAGCTAATGTTAGTAATTCTCAAACTTTAATTAACAATGCTATTCAAGCAAATCCTAGCATTTTATTTAATAATGCTCCTGCGTCAGGATGAGGATTACCTTATATTCAAAATGGAGCTAGTGGAATAAGTTTATCACTTGTAAGTGGTTCAAATAATGCAACTGAATCTATAAGAATGACTCTTAGATACTTATCAAACAATGGTAATTCAGTTGAACAACCAACTTATACAACTCAAGATTCTGTTGTTGATATTACAGGTTTTAAAAATGGGGTAATTACTCCTGTAAATACATTAGACTTAACAAATACAACACTTGGTAGTTATACAATTAGTCAATTAACTGAAAATCAAAATCATTATTTAGTAAATTACTTTAGACAACCATCAATTATCAGTACTTTATTTGCTAATGCTTCAACTAATTTCATTGATTTGAATTCACAACAAATGACTGTTACTGTACAAAATCCAAATTATGCACAAGGTAGTTTTACTATGGTTTTAGGAGTTAAAGGACTAGGAACAAGTACTGGATATGTTGATCAAGATGTAAGTATTAGTGTAACAGGTGCAAGACCTGTAGTAGTAGATGAAACTAATTTTGCTAATAATGGTCAATTTAATTTAACAAGTTTTACAAATTTACCAAGTACAACTTACTCAATTGATTTTAGTGGTAGTCAAGGTGAACAATTAGTAAATAACATGTTAACTTTTATGAATGCAAATCCAAGTACTTTCTTAATCAATTCACCATCTACTAGTCTTCCACATTTTAGAAATTTAACAGTTAGTAACATTAATAATAGTACAGTTACATTCAACGTTGAATATTTAAAAAATACTTTGACTGATCCAGAATATACTAGTTCACAATTTAGTTTAATTGGTTTAAATACAAATGCAACTCAACTAAAGTCAGAATATACACAAACAGGAAATGGTTTATTAGTTAGTGGTATTAATGGAGTATATGCTAGTCAAAACTTAGATGGTGCTACTCAAAGTACAATCATTCAAACTATTAACGCTAATATAGTTAATTTATTTGAATCAATTCCAGCTGATTTTTCACAAAATACAATTAATTCTATTAATGTTGTCAGCGCTAATCCAACCGAAGGATATGTAGTAGTTAGTATTAATGTAAATGGTTTTACTTCTACTACTCCAAGCAACAATACTGTTACTGCTCAAATTAAGATTACTGGGTTCCACCAAGTAAGTAGTAACACAAATACATTGATTGCTACTCCAATGACAATAAGTACTTTTAATTCATTAGCTCAACTTTCATCAGTACCAGGTCAAAACTTACTTAATAATTTAAATGGAGAATATGCAAGTGATGTTGTGACTATTATTAACAATGATTTAACAAGTTATGAATCAGTGTTTAGAAATGTAATTGAAGCTAATCCAAGTAATTTCTTACAAAATTATTCAAACGTTGCTAATTTAAGTATCATTAAACCTAATAGTTATTTAACATTTGCACGTAATGAAGCAAGTCCAAGTTCAATTAATGTTAGTGGTGAGTTCTTATCAGATCCAGTTGCTGCAACTTATATTAGAGGAACTATTACAATAAGTGGTTTTAGTGTTGAAGCTACTAGTTATTCAGGATCAATTTTATCAATTGACGAATTAAATAGTATTGTAGGTAGAAATGTTAACACTTTATCTGCTCCTGCTGTAGCAAGTTTATTAAATGGTGAAACTATTAGCGGTAATGGTGTAACAATGGATGGTTCTATTGTAAGAGCTCGTTTACTTGATACAATTAATAACAATGCATCTGGTTATTTCACTGGTGGTATTAATGATCAATTGAGCAATTTAATTAACAATAAAACATTAGCAACTCAAACTAATGTGGTTGCAACTGCTTCAATTGGTAGTTCAGGTTTCTATGATGTTTTAACACTTACAGTTAATAACTTACCTTTATCACAAGCTACTGGAGCTATAGTTAATACAAATACAACTGTATTAGTTGCCACTCCAGATACTGGATACAACTTTATTCCAACTACTGAATCAGGTGGTATCATTATCCAAATTCAAAATGCATCAACTAGTCAAGATCTAACTTGAGTTTGAATCTTAATAGGTTGTTTATTAGGTGCAGTTCTATTAGCAATCTTAATCTACTTGTTAGTTAAATACTTGCAAAATAGACCAACTAATTACAATTCATCAGTTGGTGATGACCTTGGTGATTATGATAGTAGTTATAGTGATGACTATTATGACTACTTCTAATTTGAATAATTCAATTAGGGTTAAATAAGTTTAAAATAAGTAAAAAAAAGGGACTAGGTCTCTTTTTTTTATTTTTAGAAAATAATTGATAAAATTAGATTGTTTTATTAGGATAATAATAACTAAAAAACAAGTATTTAAATGTATAAGTACAATATAATAATAAAATATAAAAATAGGGGAAAATGTGAGTTATACAGCAGATAATATAAAAGTTTTAAAAGGATTAGAACCAGTTAGAAAAAGACCAGGTATGTATATTGGTTCAACCGACTCAAGAGGACTTCATCATTTAGTGTGAGAAATTTTTGACAACTGTATTGATGAAATTATGGCCGGTTATGGCAATAAAATTGAAGTGACTCTTAAAAAGGATAATTCTATTTTAATTAAAGATAATGGAAGAGGAATTCCAGTCGATATAAATAAGGAAACTAAATTATCAGCCGTTGAGACAGTTTTTACGGTTCTTCATGCTGGAGGAAAATTTGATAATGAAGCATATGCTACAGCTGGAGGATTACATGGAGTTGGTGCATCAGTTGTTAATGCTTTAAGTGAGTGATTGATTTGTGTGGTTTCAAGAAATGGAAAATTATATCAATGTAAGTTTATTGAAGGTGGTTCAAAGATTGAACAACCATTAACAGTTATTGGCAACTCAAAGGGTACAGGTACTTTGATTCATTTTAAGCCTGATAAAACTATTTTTAAGGAAATTGAATTTTCCCCAACAATAATAAGGGAGAGACTTAGAGAAGCTTCTTTTTTATTTAAAAATTTAAAGATCATTTTTAATGATGAAATAAATAAAACCAGTGATGTGTTTGAAGCTAATGAAGGAATTAAACAATTTGTAAATTTTATTAATGAAACAAGACATGTCCATTCATCAATTTGTAGTATAGCTGATAAAATGGATAACATTGAAGTTGAGATTGCCTTTCAATATTGTGATGATATGAATGAAACTATTATCTCATTTGCAAACTCCATAAAAACAAGTGAAGGTGGTGCTCATGAAACTGGTTTTAAAACTGCTCTAACTGAAATCTTTAATGACTATGGAAGAAAATGAGGAATTATTAAAGAAAAAGACAAAAACCTTGAAGGATCAGATGTAAGAGAAGGGATTGGAGCTATAATTTCGGT
>CASGBP010000019.1 GCA_949299825.1 uncultured Mycoplasmataceae bacterium | reverse complement strand
GATGATGATAAAGAAAAAGAATCAAAAAAAATTCTTGATAAATGAAGAAGTGAAGAAATATTAGGTCAGGAAGATATAACTAAATTATTACCATGTCAATTACAAAATGCTTGATATTTAAAAACAGGAAAAGTAATTGGTAATGATGGTAATTTTGTTATTAAAAACGAAGAATATATTGAAGAAATAAGACAAATTTTAAGTAAACAAGAAATTATTAAAGATGAAAAATTCATTGATGATTTTATAGAACTATTTAAGAGACATAGAAGCTATGCTGTTGGTCCAGGTTCAAAATTTAGTCCTACACCTTATGGATTATATAGGTTAAATGAAAATAATAAAGTATATAAAATAGGTGATAATCTTTGAGAATCATTGATTGGCAAATGTACATATTATAAAAATGAAAATAGAAATTATAAGAAATCTCCAATAACTGAATATTTTAACTTAATGAATGATTTGGCAAATTTAAGATTTTATTTAGATGATGATGGAACTGATCAAGCGACAAGAATTCAGTTTCTTACTAGTGAACAAAAAAAGAAATGTCTAGAAGGCGGAATTAAAAATAAGTTGACTTATTCATCTATTTTAAAAAAATTAAATATTGATAAAGATAAAGTTATTTCAGGAATTAAAGGTTTAAATGATGGTAAACCAAAAATTGAAGAAATGAAATCAACAAAAACTCTTTCTGAATGAATATCAAAAAATAATATTGAAAAAGTGGAATATACCAATATTAATTACATTAATTTTTTGGATAAAATTTTTTCATATGCTGTTCAAAAACAGAATTCATCAGAGAGATATAAGTATCTAATAGAAAATAAAAAAGAAATTTTTTTAAATCATGAATTAGTTACTAATGAAATGATAAAAGAATTATCAGAATTGAAAATATTTTCTTCTGGAACTTCTTCTTTATCTAAAAAGGCGCAATTAGAATTTATAGAATTTGCTTTAAGTGAAGATGGTAATGGAAAAAATCAACAAGTTTATTTCCAAAGAGAATTTAAAAATTCATATGAAAATGAGGAATATAAAGATAAAAATTATTTTCCTAGCAATATTTTTAAAGATAAAATTATGCCTTCAACTGTAAAAAGAAGTTTTAATCAGGCTATAAATGTTTTAAATTGTATTTTAAAAAAATATGGGAAAAAATATGACATTTCACATATTGCTATTGAATTAGCAAGAGAAACTAATTCTAAAGATGAAAAAGCCAAAATTGCCAAAATTAATAAGAATAATGAAGAATATTTGAAATCATTAAAAGAAATGTATGGAGTAGATGATTATAGCTTAAGAGGTGAAAACAAAATTAAGTTTATACTTTGACATGAACAAAATAAATTAGATATTTATGATGGAAATGAAATTGATCTAAAACATTTGCTAAACAATCCAACATATTACAATATTGATCACATATTGCCTATATCTAAATCATTTATAGATTCCTTACAAAATAAAGTTTTAACAAAAGGATATATTAATAAGGAAAAAGGTGACCGTACTCCATATGAATATTTGACAAGTAAGGGTGAATATGAATCATATAAAAAGAGATGTTTTAGTATGCTTGACAATGTTCAAGACAAAAATAGAAAGAAAAAATTAGAAAATAAAATTAAAGAATATTTATTGTATGAAGGTAATTTATCTACTGATATACAAGGTTTCATCTCTAGACAATTAAATGATACTCGTTATATTACTTCTTTGTTTTTAAATGAATTGAATTCTTTCTTCAAATCATGAAAAAAATCTAACAATAAAACTATAATACATCCAATTAATGGTGTTTTTACTCACTTTGTAAGAAAATATTGATTTCGAGAAGACAGGCATGAAAAATTTTTAATCCAAAACAATAACTATAGTCAAACCAAAAATGATGAAAAAAAGAAGAATAGAGATTTATATTATCATCATGCTATAGATGCATCAATTATTGCTTATCTTAGTCTTAATCAAAGTATAAAAAAATTACTAAAAATTCAAAAATTTGAAAATTGAAAACATCAAAATAATGAAAAAAATAATCTTTATATTGATAATGTAACAGGTGAGGTAATTGAATTATCAGATGACTTTATGATCGAGGAAAAGAGTAGTTCATATTATTATAGAGATCAAATGATAAGTTTTGTTGATAAAAAGGATAAAAACAAATTTGTTCGTTTTTCAAGAATGGTTACAACTGAAAATAATTTTCCTTTTTCTAATGAAACTATTTATTCAATTAGAGAAAAGGATGTGACAGATGAAAAAAATAATATCATTAGGAAAAAATATAAAGTATCATTTATTAATTTGTTTACATCTAAAAAAGAGGACCTAGATAAATATTTTGGTGATAAAAGGTTAGAAAAATATTACAAAGAATTAGCAATTTATAATGGCAAGGATAATGTTTATACTAAACTTAATGAAATTTACACGCAATATAATAGCGATGATAAAACTAATCCTTTTTTAACATATTTAAATAGTGATGAAGTTAAAGATAGTTTGAATAAAAAAGGCATTAATTATAAATTATTGGATAAAATTCCAATATTCATTACTGATAATATCTTTTTTATTAGAAAATTAAAATGTTATAAAAAAATAAAAAATGTTGAGGAAATATTTACTCTTAGAAATCATAATGATAAAGCTTTTTATGATAGCTTAAAGTTTCAATCAATCAGGATTTATAAAGATAATAATGATAAGTACATACCAATATTTATAAGTGTTTTATGTGTTAAATATAAGAATAACAAAATTGTTGTTGATGAAAATAAATTAAAAGATATTTTAGTAGATAAAAATATTAATCCTAGTTCAAGATATTTGGAAATTACCCGAGGTAAAACACTTATCAAGGAAAGGGAGTTATATTACTTTAAGGGCGGCGGACATCGTAGTGAAAATAAATTAGAAATTGCAATATTGTCAATGAATAATGAAATAGCCTTTGAAGAATCAAATTGAAAAAATGCACCAAAAGGAAATCAATGAAATATAGCTTTATCAACAATCATATCTGAATTTAAATTATGTAAGACTGATGCATTAGGTAATGTTTATGAAATATTTACTTTTGATGAATATT
>CASGBP010000018.1 GCA_949299825.1 uncultured Mycoplasmataceae bacterium | reverse complement strand
GATTAGTGATGAAAAGTTATTAAAAACATTACAAGATGAATTAAAAAATCAGGTTATTAATAAGGAAAATTTAAAGTTAGCTAAAAAACACGTTTTATTCTTTAGAAATCCATATTTTTTGAATAATAGTGACAATCAATATTTTGATGAACGAAAAAAAGCTTTATTAATTGAATATAAAAATATTAAATCAAGTATTCGTCAAATAAAACCCCATATTAAAAAATATAATAAAAGTTTAAACACATATGAAGAACAAGTAGCAAAGGCATTGCTACGTCCTGATTTTGACTTTAAACAATTATTCAATTATGTTAGACCATTTATTCCTGAAATTATCGAATCACAAGATTTTTATTATTCTGAGCTTGTAACTTTAAGTATGTTAGATTAATTATGTTAAATTTATCATTTTAGCATTTTCAAAATTTTAAAATAATTAATTAATCTAGGTTGAATATATCTTATAATTTTATTTGTATTGTTATTAAAAGAAAGAAGGAAACTATGAGTAAATTAAATGCTGTTTTAGCTAGAAATGTAAGTAATGTTGCAAAAAGTGTTTGTGGTTTTTCACACACAGTTGCATTTTCTCATTACAACAATTTATCAGCTCAATTGCCAGTTGATAAAAATGGTACTATTGTATCAACCGATATTAAAGCTCAAACTAAACAATGTATGAGCAACATTGAAAAGATTATTAAGGGTATTAATCATAAATTAACAGATATAGTTAGATTAACAATTTTTGCAACTAATATGTCAGATTTATTAGCTGCTGAAAAAGTAGTAGAAACTTATTTTAAATCTTATAAGCCAGCTCTAACAAAACTAGTTGTAAATAAATTGCCATTGAAGGCAAAAGTTCAAATTGAAGCAGTGATTACTTGTGGAGAAGGGACTATTCCAAAAGCGCCTCAAAAAGGAGATTTAATAAAATTAGCTAGAAATACTAATTTGGTTGCCCAATTTAAAAACTCAACTCACACTGTTGCCTTTTCTCACTATAACCATTTATCTGCACAATTACCAGTTAATACAAAGGGCAAATTAGTAAGCAGTGATCTTAGAGAACAAGTGGTGCAAGCGTTGAATAATATTAAATCAATTTTGATTAGTATTGATGTTCCATTTGATGATATTGTAAAACTAAATGTATATACAACTTCATTAAAAAGTTCAAAAACTATTTTAGAAGTTCACAAAACATTCTTTCCAGACTCATCTATTGCTAGAGCAGTAAATTATTTACCTGCATTATCTATTATTGAAGTTAAAGAATTGCCTTTAGGTGCTAAAGTTCAGATTGAAGCTGTAATTTCTCATGGTGATGGAACTCCTCCCCAATTAGTTGAAGATCGTCATGGTATTGTAATAAAACATTCAAATTGTAACAAGGTTCCAAAAAATGAATTTGCTTCTCATTCTGTAGCCTTCTCACACTATAATAACATTTCTCAAATTCTACCAGTTGATTCAAAAAATAAATTAGTTGCAAAAGATTTTGATAAACAATTAACTCAATGTATGACATATTTAAATGATATTGTTAAAAACATTAAGCATTCTATGAGTGATGTAGTGAAAATTAATTTTTTTGTAACTAACATTAATGATGCTGAAAGAATTCAACAGTTATTAAAAAAATGATTTCCTAAAACTTTACCAGCTGGTCGAGTAGTTGAAGTTAAAAATTTAGGATATGGATCATCTGTAGCTATTGATGCTATTGTGTCAAATGCAGAAGGTACTCCTCCTGAATGAAAATAAACCAAAAAATTACAAAAATAAAATAGATAAGATAATAAATTACTTAACCTAGAGTTAAGTATTTTTTTTATAATGTTCTAGATTAAAAAATATTTACACTATTTTTGTTTCATTCATTATTACATCTTCATTTTTACTAGAAGTTTCAAATTCATATTTATTTTCCTTTATAATTGAGACTTTAATTTTATACTTCCTAGTAATTGGATTATTTTCTAATCGCTGTTTAATCTTATAACCTAATATTTCTAATTCTTCATTTGTCCTCAATTTAGTAGGATTAGCAATAATTCTTAAAAATCTACCAGATCTTATAGCATAACTTGAATTCACTTCATCAAATTCATTTACAATTTTTTCTAATTCTTGAATTCGTTCAAAATATTCATTATATGAATTCATTCTAGCTCCTGGTCTAGCTGCAGAAATGGTATCAGCAATCTTGGTTATTTGACTATAGATGTTATTACATACAACTTCATCATGATGAGAATAAATAGCATTAATGATGTAATCTTCTAGACCTAAATTAGTGGCAATTTCTACTCCTAGATCCACATGATTTTTATCTAATTCATAGTCCATTGATTTTCCAATATCATGCAAAAGGGCTGCTTTTGCTGCCATTTGATTATTTAATTTTAATTCATCAGCAATTGCTGCAGCAATTTTGGCACATTCAATAACATGGCTTAAAGTATTTTGTCCATAACTTGATCGATATCTTAATCTTGCCAAGTATTTATATATTTCATGATTGTCAAAAACTATATTTAATTGTTCAAAAATAATATCTTTAGCATATTTGTATGATTCTTCATTAAATTTATTAGTTTCATCATAGTAAATAGATTCTATTTTAGATGCTTCAATTGATTTAATATCAAAAATTCTTTTTAATGTTCTTAGAGCTAATTCTCTTCTTATTGGATTAGGTGATGATATTACAATGTAGTTACTATCTTTTTCAATAATTAAATCAGTTCCAGTCAAATTTTCAATGGTTTTTTTATTCCTTCCTTCTTTACCAATAATTTTAGCCTTTAGTGTTTCATTTGGAATTTTAATAGAAGTGGTAGTTTTTTCCTGACTTAATGGCTTTGAAATTCTTTCCATTACATCAACTAAAATCTTAGCCGCTTTTTCATTAGCTTCAGTTCAAGTATCATCAATATAATCCTTAATTTCCCGATTAAGAGAAGGAGAAACATCTTCATAGATCGATTGTTTATATTCATTGATTATTTCTTTTTCATCAATATTAGATAATGATTTAATTTTTTCTTTGTACTCATTTATTAAAGTGTAATATTCATCTCTTAAACGATTGTTTTCAATTAATTGATCAGATAGCTTTTCTTTTAGTTTAACAGTTTCAGTGTCTTCTTTTGTTACTGTCTTATTGTTTTTATTCTTTTTAAAGATGTATACACCAAAAAATACTACTAGTACTATGATTACTAGTAAAATACCCACAATTATTATTAAAGAAATAAATATTATATTACTTTCAGACATAGGAATGTATCTTAAATGAGAATAAAATCATTTTAAATGCTATTTAGATTATATCAAAATTGTATCTAAATTATAAATTTAGATACTTACTACACAAAATTAGTTAATTTTTATTACATTTATTTTCAAAATACATTAAAAAGGTAAAAATTAGAATTTTTTTTAACCTAATAGTATATAGAGGGACAAATTGCAGTTTAAAGGAGTACATTATGTATAAAAAAAACGAAAATAAATGAAAACCAACCAATAATCATATAAAGGTAAGATATGAGTTATTATATTAAACCTACTTATCCTGAGCTGTCTACATCTAAGCCCAGTAAATTATTCCACTCTTGGTTAGGTGATTATAAGGTTGTTGATACATATAATAGTTGAAGTTTTGAGGGGGATTTTTATATTTATGGTAATTTTTATTTGCCACCTAATAGTTTTAAATTAAATTTTCAAACTTTTTTTGCAAGTGTAGAAAATATAAATCTAGTCTATAAGGACAAGATATTAAGTAAATCATTTGATAATCAACAAGCTTACATCATTAATCAATATTGTTTTAAATTTGATGTATATGTAGCTAATAGCAGTTTTTTTAATTCATACATAACTTATAAAAACATCAATTTTAGTATTAGTCCAAGTTTTGACAATAACATATTAAATAGTTATACAATCCAAGCGACTCAATCTGATTTTGATAAATTTAATAATGAGATATCAAGTTCAATTAATAGTTCTAGTTTTTCATTTTCAAATTTTTATAACTTGGATGAAACTCATAGTAGTTTAGATTTAGCATTAAAAAATGATGACCCAGCAATAATTGATTTATATACCTACAATCTTTTTAGCAATTCTTTAATAAATAAATTAATAAAAATTAGAAAAAATGATGAGGAATTATTATTAATTACTAATCAAAAAATAACAATTAAATATCGTTTTAAAAATGAAACTGAATTTAAGGAAATAAGTTTAAATTTAGCTGATATTTACATTTATGAAAGAGAAGCAGATTTAACAATAAATGTTCCTTTGGTTTATGATAATTTAACTAAAACATTGATTCATGATAAATATGCATCCAATGGTATATATTTTCCATTAGAAACAATTGGAATTATAACCTATGAATTTGGTATTGATTATCATAATAAAATCCGAAATTTTCGATTAGAGCGACAATTCTATTTTGATAAAAATTTAGAAAATGATCTTAATTCTCTAATAGATTTATCTACTTATAAAATTGACAGAAAATTATTAAGCGAGGTACAAAGTGAGAAAATATACTAAGTTAATTTCAATTGGTTCATTAGCTTTATCTTTGATTTTACTTGTTTCCTTAACACTAGGTATTTTTGTATCTAAAAATAACACTAAATATAGTCAAAGTAATGATAATAATGTTTCAACAAAAAATTGAAACTTTTTTAATAGTTATTCAACAACTAATGGTATTTATAAAAACATTAGTAAGTATATAGATAGGGTAGATGTTTTGTATTTATTAACCAATTTTAAGAAAAACTACGATTTGAATAAGGTTGATTTTGATCTTAGTATCATTAATCTAAATATGATTGATTTTATTAAAAATTTAATTAGTAAAATAGATAGTTTTAAAAATATCGATAATTACTATATTAAAGTATCATATGAAATCATTGATAAAATCTTACTTATTGATGCTAGATGAGCACTAAAGGAAAAAATTATTGAAAATAAATCAACCTCTCTTTATTACCATCAATTTAAATTATCATTAAGTTAATTTAGTAGTTAGTTGATATTAATTTTTATACTTGTAATATAATAGATATGTATTATTAAAAAATTATAAATTTTTAAGGAGTAAAAAATGGCTAGAATAGTTATAGCTTTAGGGGGAAATGCACTAGGTGATAATCCTACTGAACAAAAAGAATTAGTTAAAATTCCTGCTGCAAAAATTGTATCTTTGTTAAAAGATGGTCATGAAGTTGTTGTAGGACATGGAAATGGTCCACAAGTTGGTATGATTGTAAATTCTTTTGGAAATGAAGAAGTTGTTAAAAAGAATCAATTTAATATGCCTTTTCCAGAGGCTGGTGGAATGAGTCAAGGATATATTGGTTATCATATGCAAAACGCAATTGCAAGTGAAATGAAGAGACAAGGTTTAAATATTCCTGTACAATACATTCTAACTCAAACATTAGTTGATGCAAATGACCCAGCTTTTAAAAATCCAACTAAACCAGTAGGTCCATTTTATAAAGATGAAGCATCTGCAAAAGCTGCTAATCCAGGTTCTGTAGTAGTTGAAGATGCTGGTAGAGGTTATCGTAAGGTTGTAGCTTCACCAAAACCAATCGGGTTTTTAGGTCTTGAAGGAATTAAAAAATCAATTGATGCTAAAAGTTGTGTAATTGTTGGTGGTGGTGGTGGAATTCCAACCATTGAAACAAGTAATGGATTTGAAGGTGTTGATGGTGTTATTGATAAGGACTTTGCTTTAGCTCTAATGGCTGCAAAGGTAAAGGCAGACAAACTAATTATCTTAACTGGTGTATCAAAAGTTGCAATTAATTGAGGAAAACCAGATCAACAATGATTAGATAAAATGACAGTAGCTGAGGCTCAAAAACACATTGAGGATAAGCAATTTGCTCCAGGATCAATGTTACCAAAAGTACAAGCTGCAATCTCATTCGTAACTAATAATCCAACAGGTCAAGCAATCATTGCCGACTTAAAAGAAGTTGAGGATGCTATTGCTGGTAAAACTGGAACAGTAGTAACAGCTTAGGACTTATTTTAGAATTTAAATAAATATTAATAAAATAACCATTAAGTTGGTTATTTTTATTGTATAAAAATAAATATTGTAAGTATAATAAGTTAATGGTGAAATATGGAAAGAAAATTTAATGATCAAGAACTTATAAGACGATCAAAACTTAAAAAACTACAAGAACAAAATAAAAATCCATATGAAATAGTGAGGGTTAATAGAACTTTAACTTTAGCTGATTTTATTAAAAAATATGAATCAAGATCAAAAGAAGAATTACATGATTCAAATGATTTAGATGAAGAAGTGTTAGTTGGAAGAATATTGAACATCAGACAAACATTTGCCCAAATAAAGGATTTTTCTGGTGCTTGTCAAATTTACATAAATAAGAAGGAACAACCTGAAATCTTAAAGGAATTTAATGAAAATGTTGATATAGGTGATATTGTTGAATTTCATGGTAAGCCAATGAAAACAAATACTGGTGCAACTACCTTAAATGTAAATAAATTTATTATTGTTTCAAAATCATTAAAAGTATTACCTGAAAAATACCATGGTTTAACTGATGAAGAAGCAAGAGCAAAACACCGTTATGTGGATTTGATAGTAAATGAAAATTCAATGAATACTTTTGTTCTTAGATCAAAGATTGTTTCATTGATAAGAAAATACATGGATTCATTGGGATATTTAGAGGTAGAAACTCCAATTTTACAACCAATATTAGGGGGAGCAAATGCAAAACCTTTTATTACTTATTACAATGCTCTGTCTAGAAATTTTTATTTAAGAATTGCTCCAGAATTACCGTTAAAAAAATTAATTGTTGGTGGTTTTGAAAAGGTCTATGAAATTGGTAGAATTTTTCGAAACGAAGGAATGGATTCAACCCATAATCCAGAATTTACCTCAATGGAAGCATATACTGCATACATTGGAATGGAAGAAACAATGGATTTAGTTGAAAATATTATTAGATTTGTTTTAGATTCATTAAAGATAAGTAAGGTTAAATATCGAGGATTTGATATTGATTTATCAAAACCTTTTAGAAGAATTCATATGGTTGATTTTATTAAAGAAGTAAAGGGAATTGATTTTTATAAAATAACTAATTTAGATGATGCAATTAAATTAGCGAAAGAAAATCATATTGAACTACAAAAACACCAAAAATCTATAGGTCATATTATTAATGCTTTTTATGAAACATTTTGTGAAGAAAAGTGTATTGAACCTACCTTTGTATATGGTCACCCTATTGAAGTTTCTCCATTAGCAAAACTAGATTATTCAGATAAACGTTTTACTGAAAGATTTGAATTATTTATTGGACAAAAGGAATTTGCAAATGCTTTTGCTGAATTAAATGATCCTATTGATCAATTTGAAAGATTTGAATCACAAATAAAAGAAAAAGAATTAGGAAACGATGAAGCTGTTGAAATGGACATGGATTTTATTGAGGCATTGGAATATGGATTACCACCAACAGGAGGTTTAGGGATAGGAATAGATCGATTGGTAATGTTATTAACTGAAAATGACACTATTAGAAATGTGTTATTATTTCCACACATGAAAGATTATAATGGACAATAAAAAACATCATATTAGTGAGAAATTAGTTGTATTACATTTTAAACAATTATTAAAGGAAAAATTGGAACAAT
Source organism: uncultured Mycoplasmataceae bacterium (assembly GCA_949299825.1). GTDB lineage: Bacteria > Bacillota_I > Bacilli_A > Mycoplasmatales > Mycoplasmoidaceae > Mycoplasma_L. The sequence continues at coordinate 22,462 of CASGBP010000018.1, read as the reverse complement.
TTTTAATTGAAAATTATTCTTTAAAAAAAGTAGATCCTACCTATATTACCAATAGTATATATTCTTTGAAGCCACATCGATTGATAAGTTTTGATAATGCTTTAACAGGAGATATTTTTTCTTTTACTGATCATATGGATTTTGCTTTATTACAGCATTTGAACGATTATCATATTTTTTTAAACAATGGAATAATATCTTATTATTGTAAATTTACAAGAGATTATAAGTTAAATAAAACTAATTACCATAGTGAATATCATTTCATCTTTGAATACAAAATAAAGGTACAAGATGCAAATAAAAATTATATGCACACAATTATTAAAAATATTTTTAGTGGAATAAATGAAACTATTAAAAATTATCGAAAAATAAACCAAAAATTAAATATGTATTCTTTTACTAAAAAAATATCTTGTACTTCAGTAGATGAAATTACTAAAAAATATCCAACTTTAAAAATTAATGATGCTATAAATCAAGAAATCATTTTAAATGAATTAGTTTTAATTTTTGATGTAAATGGTAATAACAAAAAAGAAATAAATTTAATTGATAATGAAACTATTTATAATAATAAATTATTTGCAAATTTATATGCATATTTTCCTTCTATTCAAGAATCAGCTAGAGTATGTTCTATTTATATTTGTCCAACTAGAGATGATTTGGAAAAGTTTGTTAAAGATAATCATTTAGATGCCTCATTGGTTTTGAATAATATTGATTTATTTCCATTAGATGATAATTATTTAATTGTAGATATTAATTTTTCTAGGTTATTATTGTATATTTTTGCAGGTAATAACATTGCAGAAGTAGTTTAATATTAGAGTATAATTTAGATTATGAAAAAAGTTGTATCAGGTATTCAACCTACAAACAATTTAACACTTGGTAATTATTTGGGGGCTATTAAAAATTTTGTAGATTATCAACAGCAATATAACATGTTGATTTTTATTGCTGATTTGCATGCATTATCAAGTCCTGGTAACGTTGATGAAATTAATCGAAATTCAATTAATATTGTTAAAACTTATTTAGCTTGTGGTTTAGATAAAGATAAGGTTATGATTTTCCGTCAATCTGATATTAGTGCTCATACTGAATTATTTAATGTTTTATTGAACTTTACTACAATAGGTGAACTTAGTAGAATGACACAATTTAAGGATAAATCAGCTAAATCAAAAAAAGCTAATGGAACTGAGTTTATAACTACTTCACTTTTAACTTATCCAGTTTTAATGGCTGCTGATATTCTTCTATATGATGCAAATTTAGTAATTGTTGGAAGTGATCAAAAACAACATCTAGAACTTACAAGAAATATTGCAGAACGACTAAATAACAAATATAAAAGTAAGTTATTTATCATTCCAGATATTTTAATAAATGATAAAGGAGCAAAAATACTTGATTTACAAGATCCAAGTAAAAAAATGTCCAAATCAAGTGAAAATCACAAAGGAGTTATTTTTTTAAATGAATCCAAGGATTCAATAACAAAAAAAATATCTAGTGCTTTAACTGATAATTTAAATATAGTTAAATATGATTGTGATAAACAACCAGGAATCAGTAATTTAATAAACATTTATTCTATTTTAACTAACAAAACTTATAAAGAGGTTGAAGATCAATTCACAAATATCAAAAATTATGGAGAATTTAAAAAGGAAGTTATTAATGTTGTAGTAGATAAAATTATGGATATTCAAAATAAAATAAACCAAATTAGTGATGATGAAGTAATTGATATTTTAAATAATAATGCTACTTTATTAAATAAGATTGCCAATGATAAAATGAGTGAGATCTATGTAAAAATTGGGGTTAAAAATGACTAAAAAAAAAGTAAGTAAAAGATATAAATCATGAGATGAGAAAAAATTTTTGATTGCATGTGATTTAGATGGCACATTGCTAAATAGTAAATCAAAATTATCAAATAGAACCATTGAACAAATAAAACATATTAGTTCTCTTGGTCATAAGGTTTGTTTGATTACCGGAAGACCAATACAAGGATCAATTGATATATATAATCAGCTTGAACTAAAAACAATTATGTGTAACCAAAATGGTTCTTATATTGTGAATCCTTCTGATAAGGACTTTCAACCAATAACAATTACTTTTAGTAAACAAATTGTATTAGATCTATTGAATAATCCTTTGTTGATGAAATATGTAAATAATAGTTTAATTGAAGGGGTTAATAAAGGTTGGTTACTAAAAAAAGCTGATAAAAATTTAGATACCGCTCAAATGATGGATATGTTCCATTTACAAGAGCGTGATATATCAATAATTGGAAAAAATTATAAAGAGATTAATACTGATATTTGTTCTATTTTGTTACATATAGATCATTTAGAAAACATTAACTCAATCATCTATGAAATTAAAAAGATAGCACCAACACTAATTGTGAGAACATGACAACTAATGAGTAATGGAATAATTGTTGAAATTAATGGATCGTTTGCATCTAAGGAAAATGCACTAGAATTTTTATCTTCATACTATGGTATACCACTAGAACAATGTATATGCTTTGGTGATGGAGATAATGATGTAGGAATGTTGGCACGAGCTACATGAGGTTTTGCTTTAAAAAATGCTAGTCCAGCTGCTAGGTTAGCATCTAGATTTATGACTAAATATGATAATAATGATGATGGAGTTGTTAGAGAACTTTATAAATTTCTTAAGATTTAATCAATTAACTTAATCATTGCTTTAATTGAGTTATCATTAATTATAGCTTCACAATATGATCTTTTAGGTTCTGCTCGAGGTCGAGAATAAGAACCTGGATTTATATAGATTCGTCCATTAACTTGTTCAATATGAGGATTATGAGTGTGACCAAAAATAATGATATTAGCATCAACCTCTTCTGCCAGCTTTTCTAGACCTTCATATCATAAAAAAATATAGTTACTTTTAATTTTATATTCATCACCATGAACTAATAAAACATTGAATTTGTCTATATTAAAAACTTGAATACGATTATTACCAAAATCATTATTACCATCTACATAGTAATTAGTATGTTCTTGCATAAATTCAGCAGAGTTTAAATGGTCTCCAGCATGAATTACCATATCATAATCTTTTGCTAAACTAGTTCAGCTATTATCACCATGAGTATCACTTAAAATAAGAATCTTACTCATTATTAAAAACCTCCATCACCTTTTGTTTTAATTTTAAAGCTACCTTTTTTGGCATTATTTGTTCTAATGTTTCAATTGTAACATTCTTTATATCTGCTAGGTTGGGATAAATTCTAAGAATCTTATCTTTAGTTTTATTTCCCAATCCATCAATATCATCCAAAAAAGTAGATAACTTAGATTTTAAACTTTTATTTTGAAAATATGAAATAACAAATCTATGAACCTCATCTTGAATAGTAGATAAAAATAAATAAAGATCAGAGTTTTTTTCAAGAGTTATTGTTTCATTTATAGTAACAATATTTTTAGTTTTATGATGATTATCTTTTTCAAGTCCTATCAAACATACCTTATCTTCTAATTTAAGATTCTTTAAAACCTCATAAGCAGCATTTAATTGTATTTTTCCTCCATCTACTATAAAAATATTTGGTAGTTCATAATTATTTGCAATCATTTTGCTAAACCTTCTATTGATAACTTCTTTCATAAAATGAAAATCAGATTTTTGTTCCATGTATTCTAAGTTATAACGTCGATATAATTTCTTCTCAGGCATTCCATTTATAAAAACAACTATAGCAGAAACAGGTGTTTCCAAAAAAATATTTGAATTATCAATCATTTCAATGTGATTAGCAGAGTTAATATTTAATAATTTAGTTAATTCATTACAAGCATTGAATGGCAATTTATTTTTCTTATCATATATTAGCTTATTTTTATTATAGAAGTATTGAGCATTAGTAATCGATTGAGTTAAGAGTTCAAGATTAGGTCCCTTTATTGGTTTAACTATTTTAGTATTTAATGCGGTTGATAAATTTAGGATATCATTATCATCTAAAGCTATATAAATTTCCTTTGGAACCTTGTTAATATTGTAGTATTGCATTAAATAACTTAAAATCGATTCTTTAACATCTACATAATATTCCACAATGTTTGCATGTTTAGTTACAAGTTTTCCATCAAGAAAATTAAAGATATTAATACAAATATCATGTTCATTACAAAAATAACCAACATAATCAATATTAATATTCTTTTTTAATTGAACTGTTTGTTTATGAACAATTGATTCAAAACTATTTTGTAGTTTAAGATAATATTGGGCTGTTTCAAATTCTAAATTATTTGATGCTTCTATTTCTTTTTGCTTTAATTCATTTAAAATTTTTTTATTGTTTTTATTGTTAAATATATCATCAACTTTTTTAATAAGAATTTCATATTGTTCTTTTTTTATTTTATTGATACAAGGACCTAAGCATTGACCTAAATCATAATACATACATTTTTGTCTAGGTATGATATTACATTTCCTTAGAGGAATTATTCTATTTAAATAGTTAAAAAGTTCATATGCATTAGTTTCATTTGAGGCAAAAGGACCAAAGTACTTACCTTTTTTGGGATTATATTTTCTAGTATAAAGAAGCTTTGGATGCTTATCATTAGTTAAAACAATGTAAGGATATCCATCTCCTCCTTCTTTTAATAAAATGTTAAATTTTGGTTTATGAGTTTTGATTAAATTGTTCTCCAATACTAATGCCTCGTTTTCATCATCAACAACAATATAATCAAACCCTGTTATTTGATTAGTAAGTTTATAAATCCGATTACTTTGAGATTTATTAAAATATTGATGCATCCTTTTATTTAGATCTTTTGCCTTACCAATATATATGACTTCATTTTTTTCATTTTTTCAAAGATAACAACCTGGTTTATGAGGAACATTAGTAAGCGAACTAACATCAAATTTATTCATATCGAAGCTTTCTATTAGTTAGCATGCAAACCTTGTTAAAGGATAGTTTTAATAATTCATAATCATTATATGTAAAATGAATAACCTGATTTAAGTAATTAATATAAACAACATTATCAACATTATAAATATTAGTAATGTTATCAATATTTAATCAATGAACATCAATGTTATCACTGAAAATTATTCTTTTATTTGTAATATATAATTCCCCTTCAAAATGGTATTTCAATTTTCTTGACTTAACTTTTACTCTATCATAGTGAAAATAAGCTTCCTCATTTTTAAACAATTGAAAGTCTACAATTAATGATTTAATGTTTCTTGATAGTGAAAATACATAAGATTGTAATTGATAGATATAGTTTTGTTCATCACAATTAAGATAACTATCAAGTCGAAGCATTTTTATATACTTGTTTAGTTTAGAGATAAAAAACGAGGAAAGATTTTCATTTTGTAGTATCCATTTTCTAATGACTTCAAACTTGTAAGCTATATATTCCTCAAAATAATTATCAATGCATAATTTGCCAATTATTTTATCATTTCATTTATTTATGTTAATTGGTAGGTTAAGATCTTTTATTAAATTTAAATATTCCAAATATTTTTGAGAGTTTTTTGGTCTTTCAAATAGAACTTTATTCATATTGTTATTATATTATAATAAAAAATGCTTTAAGTGTTAAGTAAAAATACTTTACATCATTGTCTAAATATAATATAATTTTTGTTGTGTTTAGAGAAGGAGGAAAATTTGGTTAAATTAAGACTTACGAGAATGGGTAGACATAAGTGAGCTTATTATCGTTTAGTTGCCACTGATTCAAGAAATAAGGTTAATGGTGGATATATTGAATTATTAGGTTCATATAATCCATTATCAGGTGAAACTAAAATTCAAAAAGAAGTGGTAATGAAATGATTAAATCAGGGGGCTCAACCTTCTGAAACAGTAAAAAACTTATTAAAGTCAGAAGGTATTTGAAAAGAATTTACAAACAGTAAAAAAACCCATAAACCTAAATCATCAGGTAAAAATAAAGTAAAAAAAGCAACAAGTAAAAAATAATGAAAATTACAATTTTAACTTTGTTTGATAAAGTGTATCATGAGTATTTAAATGCCTCAATTATTAAAAATGCAATTGATAAGAAAATAGTTGAAGTTGAATTGGTTGATTTTCGTCAATTTAGTAAGAGTAAAAATAAAAAGGTTGATGATTATCAATATGGTGGTGGACCAGGAATGGTATTAATGCTACAACCAATTGTAGATGCATTAAAAAAATATAAGAAAACAAATAGTCATGTATTACTTACTTCACCTTCAGGAAAAGTATTAAATCAAACAATTTTAGAAGAATTAGCAAAATTAGAACACATTATATTAATTGCTGGTCATTATGAAGGTTTTGATAGTAGAATAGAAAACTACATTGATGATAGTATATCAATTGGTGATTATGTATTAACAGGTGGAGAATTACCTACAATGGTATTATTAGATGGCATAATAAGATTGTTACCTAGTAGTATCAATAAAGATAGTTTAATTGATGAATCATTTAGTAATAATTTATTAGATTATCCAATATATACAAAACCAGTTGAATTTGATGGATATAAAGTACCTGAAATATTATTATCAGGAGATCACAAAAAAATTGCTGAATTTAGAAAATCAAAACAAATGGAAATAACCAAATCAAGAAGACCAGATTTGTACAAGAAATTTTTAGAAAGCACAAGAAAGGATTAAAGATGAAATTAAATTACCAAAAAATAATTCAAGATTATGAAGCAACTCAACTAAAAAAAGATATACCTAATTTTTCTTCAGGTGATACTATAGTTGTTTCATTGAAAATTATTGAAAATAATAAAGCTAGAATTCAAAAATTTGAAGGAGTAGTTTTAAGAAGAAAAGGATCAGGTTTATCTGAATCATTTATCATTAGAAAAGAATCTAATGGTACATATGTTGAGGAATCTTTCTTAATTAATTCTCCTCTAATTAGTAAAATTGAACTTAAGCGAAAAGGTAAAGTTAGAAGAGCATACATCTCTTATATGAGAAAACGTTCTGGAAAATCAGCAAGAATTCAAGAGGATAAAAATAATTAATAATAGTTTATATCCTTTAAAATATTTATATGATTACAGCGACTAATTTTTTTCCTGCAATATTTATAAATATTTTAATTTTAATTGCATATGTTTTTGGTGCTTTTATTATTCTTAATTGGTTAATTAATGGAAGCTTAATTAATCTTAAAGCTAAAAATAAAATATTTAAGGAAGTATTAATTGCCTTTCTTGGATTAATTTTTGGTAGTTTTGCATTTGTATATTTTAGTTGAGATGGTTATGGTATTTTTATTTTCCTCTTTATTCCAACTATCTTTATTCTTGCCCATAAATTTGGTCGGTCAATTTCATATGGAATTATTATTCCAATTGCCATATCAATTGGATTAACTTTTATGGAAACTAAAAACATTAATTTCCTAATTTTAAATTACATATTGGCAAGTTTATGTTTTATTTCAGCAATTGTTTCATCATTTTTGAAGTGAAGAATTTCTTATGTTTTTTTATTTATGTTAATGTTAAATTACACATTAGTTTTTGTGATTAGTGGAATTTTATATTCTAGAACTATTGGTAATTATCATCCTGCGATTGTAGGTACTGAAATTAATTTCTTGTATTATGCAATGATAATTTTATTTTCTTTTTTAGGATCATTAATATTATTTACAATATTGAGATATTATTCAAGATTCATGGTTAATTCAAAAAATATACAAGTTCAAACAAAGTATAAGAATGGGTTTATTATTAGTGAGAATATTGTAAATGACATAAATGAATTTATTGTCCAAAATAATGTAAGTAAAGCATTGATTTTATTGGTTTCATTTAGAGGAATAGATGAATTATTAACTTATAAAAGTGCATCACATGTTCATGATGTAATAGCTAAAATACTATTACAAATGAAAGAGAAACTTTCAGTTCATTATAATTTTTTTCCATATGTAGAAAACAATCAATATTTCCTTTTTATAGATATTTCTTATTTAGAGAAAATTAACATTAATTTATCAAAATCAAATAATTCTTCAAGAAGAAACAAAAATGATTTTTTATATGAATTTGAAAAATTATTTAGATCTTTGATAAGAGTTGAAATTCTAGATAATAAAAAATATAAAATTGAACCTAGCTTGCAAGCATTGATTTATGGTATTCAATCAAATAATTTAAAAGACATTAATTCCTTTTTATTAAGTTCTTTATTTAACATTTCCAATAAGAATAATTTAATAAACTTATTAGATGCAGATTCATTTTATAATAAATATTCAACTTATAACAAATCAAGGTTATTAGAAAACATTAACTTATTTTCTACAAATGAAATAGAAGTATCAATTAAATTAGAAAAAACCAAGAATGGAAGAAATTATTATAAAGGGAACGCGATGATTCTAACCAAGATTTTATTAGATAAAAAAGACTTTTATAAAATTAGTGATAGTGAATATATTAATGATGTAATAATGTGTCATATATCAGCTTTATTAATAAAGGAGTTTGTTAATAAAAAATTAAATAAATCCAATAATTATCTAATCATTGATTACCCATACAATATTATTGCAAGTAATGAATTAGACATTCAGGGATTAATTAACTCAATCAGTTCATATAATTTACAAACTAATAAAGTAATTCTAAACATTTTCACTGATCCAAAGAGAATTGATAATAAACAATTTAATAAAAACCTTAATCTACTATTAAAGAATAATATTAAATATCATTTGGATTATACTAGTATGAGTTAATTCAACATTTTATTTTTTGATTATGACAAATTTTAGCTATTATAATTGCCTTTGGTCTATTACCTATTATTAAAACTTTTCGTTTTTTTGGTAGGTGTTTAATTACATCCATACAATTGGATTCATTCACAATAATTGCAATGGGAAGTTTATTTATTATGCTTTCAAAAGTATCAATATATTGAAGAATGATTCAATTAGGATGATTTAAATATTTGTTAATTGATTTTTTTTGCTTTATTTTTATATATCCTAATGGGGCAATCATTTGATTATTCATATAATGGTTAATAATTATAATATAATTATAATCAATATAATAGGGAAATTATTTAGGATAAATTAGATTATGACAGTAGCAGTAATAATTTTGGTTGTTGCTTTAGTTTGTATAGTAATTGGTTTATTACTTTCCTCTTCTGGGGCAAGTGCAGGTTTATCTAATACTTCTGGTCAAGATTTAGAGATCTTTAAGAAAACTAAGGATCGTGGAATTGTTAAAATTTTACAAATCATTTTCTTTATTTTAATAATCATAATTACAGTATTAATTATTGTATTCTCAGTACTAAAAATATAACAATGGATAGTGTTCAAATACAAAGATGTATATATCATATAATGAAAAATGAAACTAAACCTATTCCAGTAGCTATTCTCATGGAAAAGGTTAAGAGCTTTACTAATTTAGATCGTAACTCTATTTATCGTACAATTGATAAATTATTGAATGAAGGTCAGTTAGCTAAAAAAGAAAATGGTTATTTAATAGAGAGATATTTAAATGGTCCGTTACTTAATATTAAGAAAAAAGGAATAATCATTTTAAATACTAACTTAGATGCTTATGTTAAATTAATAAATGATAAAAATGAAGAAGAAGTTTATTTTATCCATAATTTAAATTTAAATAATTCTATAAGTGGAGATGAAGTAGAAATAAATTTAATGGATAAGTTTTCTAATAAGGGTGTTCAACACGCTGTAGTTACTAATATTATTTCACATAACACTAAAATAGTAGTTGGTACCTTTAAGTTAATTGGTTCAACCTATGAAATAGATTTAGATGATAAAAAAAATTATTTAAAAATCAAACTTGATGATGTTAGTAATTTAGTGAATGGTCACAAGATTTTGATTGAATTAACTTATTTTGAGAAAAATATAGCCCATGGAATAGTTAAAAAAATTATTGGTCATGTTAATGATGTTGGTAATGATATCTTATCAATGGTTTATGCTTATAACATTGAACCTGAGTTTGAAGAGGAAATTATTGATTATGTTAATAACTTTGTACCAGATCAAAAAATGGATGCAATAAGAAAAGATTTAACCCATTTGGATATTGTAAGTATTGATCCAGCTACTTCAAAGGATTTAGATGATGCAATTTATGTAAAAAAACATGATAATTTTTTTTATCTAAATGTTAATATTGCCGACGTAAGTTCATATGTTCCATACAATTCAATTTTGGATAAGAAAACGATTGAAAGGGGTACTTCTGTTTATTTAGTAGATCGAGTCATTCCGATGTTACCTCATAAATTATCAAATGATGAATGTTCATTAAATCCTAATCAAAGAAAAAGAACTTTAACATGTGATATGAAAATTGATTTTGAAGGAAATATTATTGATATTGATATATATCCTTCTTGAATTAGTTCAAGAAAACAATTAAGTTATGATATTGTAAATGATTATTTTAATAATATGAAAGTTGATATTTCTAATAATTTAGCTTCAATGTTGAATGATGCTAAAGAACTTCATCTCATTTTAAGAAAGAAAAAAAATAACGAAGGATACATTGATTTTAGTTTAAAAGAACCCCTTATTGTGGTTGATGAAAAATGTTTTCCAACTGAAATAAAAATTAAACAAAGAGGAATAGCTCAAATGATGGTTGAAGATTTTATGGTAGCAGCTAATAATGCTGTAACTATTAAAGCAGAACAATGAAACCTCCCTTTTGTTTATAGAATTCATAATAAGCCATCAAAGGAAAAGATAGATCGATTTTTTACCGAGATTAAAAAAACAAATTTTATTGTCAATAAAAAAGAGTTTGAAGATATCAATTCCAAAACTTTTAAAAAATGTTTAGAAATTAATAAAAACAATGAAGGTTTTGATATTTTATCTAAATTATTATTAAGATGCATGAGCAAAGCTGAGTATAGTACTAAAAATTCAGGTCATTTTGGATTAGCTCTTAATAAATACACTCATTTTACTTCGCCAATTAGAAGATATCCTGATTTAATCGTACATCGTTTATTTTGAATGTATAAGTTTGCAAATAACCTATTTAGTGATAATGATAGAAATGAATTTAATAATAAATTATCTGAACTTTGTGAAATATCAACTGAAAAAGAGATTCAGGCTGTTAATTTAGAACGAGATGTAAACACCTTAAAATTTTGTCAATATATGTCTAAACACATTGGTGAAGTTTTTGATGGAATAATATCTGCTGTTTTATCATTTGGTATTTTTGTAGAATTAGATAACACCATTGAAGGATTAGTAAGAATTAAAAATATTGGTAATGATTTTTGAGTATTTGACGAAAATAATTTTTCAATTGTTGGGACAAAAACACACAAGACATTTAATTTTGGTGATAAATTAAAAATTAGAGTTGTCTCAGTTAATCTTGATTTAAAACAAATAGATTTTGAGATAGTTGGATTTGAGAAGGAATATAAAAATACATTAAACAATAAAAAAAATTTTAAATAACTAAGTTTTTCTTTTGAATTAATTTCATATAACCCAAAATGGTTAAATTGTCTTTTTCAATTACTTTAAGTTTTTTAAAAGTTTTAAAATAGCCTTTATCAAGTTGATTTAAATAAAGTTTATTAATCTTATGATCTTTCAAAATTTCAATAATGGGATTAACTAAAAAAAGACTAATAAAACCATTTAATGATTTGTTTGTATCATTGCCAAGATAAGGATAATATGAATATTTATTGACTAATGAAGTTTTATTTTTTAGTTGCTCAAATCCATATGAAATATTTGGTCCAATAATAACTGAATCTAATTTATTACTATATTTAATAATAACCATAGCAGTACCATTATTTACCAATAAATAGTTTTTATCATTTAGATAGTAAACAGAACTTAGAATATCAAGTCCTATTTCATTGAAGTTAATTGTTTTATCTATTTTAACTTCTGATTCAAAATCACTATTAGATAAGAAACGGTATTTAAATTTATGTTGATCCAAAAAAGAGAAAAGGAATTTATTCAATCCTAAATTAACTGAACCAATAAAGAATATTTGCTTTTTTTGTTTTAATAAAAACTTTTTAAATTTTTTTAAATCATCTAAACTGATTGTAATAATTTTTTGGTTGTTTAAAATTTTTATATTAGTATGACCAATATCAATAATGTACATTATAATTTCTTTCTAAATTCAAAATCAGACTTAATCATATCTTCTAGTTTTTCATTTGGGGTTCAGCCTAAAACAGTTTTTGCTCTTTCATTTTTAGTAATTAATCGATCTGGATCGCCTGGCCTTCTACTAGCAAATTTATATTTAATTTTTTTGTTAATTACTTGCTCAGCAGTATTTAGAACTTCAAGTACACTATAACCGTTACTAGTACCTAAATTAAATGTTTCACTTTTATTATTTTTTATCATTCATTCAAATCCTAATAAATGAGCTCTTACTAAATCATCGATATGAATATAATCTCTAATGCAAGTACCATCCTTAGTATTTTCATAATCATTACCATATACACTCATTTCAAAATCTTCAATTACTGATTTATTAACTACTGGTATTAATAAAGTAGGATTTTTTTGTCTTAAACCATAAGTCTTATCCTTATTAGCCCCAGCAACATTAAAATAACGAAAGATTACATAATTTAAATCATAAGCCTTATGAGATTCTTTTATTAAAGTTTCACATGCTAATTTTGAACTACCATATGGATTACATGGATTGGTCTTAGCATTTTCATCAACAGGAATAGTTTCAGGAAATCCATAAACAGCTGCAGTTGAAGAAAAAACTAAATTTTTAATATTATTGTCCTTCATGGATTCAATTAGAGTAGCTACTCCACCAACATTGTTTAATCAATACTTTGCTGGTTCTCTAATTGATTCAGGAACAATTAATTTAGCTGCAAAATGAAAGACCCCATCGATCTTATGTTCCTTAAAAATTTTATCTAATAAATCCTTATCTAAAATTGAACCTAAAATAAATGTACTTTTTTCATGAATTGCCTCTTTAAATCCAGTTGATAAATCATCAAGAATTACTACTTCATAATTAGTATTTTCAAAAACATAATTAACAAATGAACTTCCAATATATCCTGCGCCACCAATTACTAATATTTTCATTTAATTCTCCTTAATGATTGTTTTAAGAACTTTTTTTATTTTTTTAACATCATGTCTTATAAATGACTCATTATTATTATCTATCAAACTTGCTTGAATTATTTCACAATGTGAATCTAATAATTTATCATCAGCAAAAATGAAATTTTGATTTGCCTTTTTATATTTCTCAAAGATTTCTGAATTTACTTTTTTATTATTGATAACAACTGTATCAATGCATCCATAAGATAAATGATCCTCAATTGCTTTTATGTGATCATATGCAGTCATATTGTCTGTTTCATTAGGTTGAGTAACCAAATTACACACATATATTAATTGAGCCTTTTCATTTTTTATTATTTCATTTTTAATCTTTGGTATACATAGATTAGCTATTAATGAGGTGTATAATGAACCGCAACCAAAAATAATATAGTCAGCTTCACTCAATACAGTGATAGCTCTGGGATTAATCTCAAAATCTTGATCCTCGTATGATATTTTTTCAATTTTTTTATTTGAACTTGGAATAAGATGTTCCTTGATCTGCTTTGTTCCATCTGAATAAGTTGCACATAGTTGAATATTTGGATTATCTGTAATTGGCACAATCTCACCTTTTACATTAAAAACATCAGATAAGTATTTTATTCCTGAATAAAAATCTTGTTTAATATCAATAAGAGAAGCAATTATTAAATTTCCTAATGAATGATTGCTTAAATTTCCTTGTTCTTTAAATCTTGATTCTTTAAAACGATATTTCATTAGGTCAGTTAAGATACCCTCATGATGACTTAGAGCAATCAAAACCTGTCTAATGTCACCGATTCCTGGTAAATTATATTCTTCTCTAATTCTACCAGTTGATCCACCAGAATCAGCTACTGTAACAATAACTGATAATTTTATGTTATTAATATCTTTAATTGCTCTAATCAACGATGAAGTTCCTGTTCCCCCACCAATGATAACTACATTTTTCATTTATACCCTCGTTTTTTATAAATTTTATATGCTGCATCTATATTAGATTGAATTTTAAATAATAAATCCTCAACCTTATTTTTGCTATATTTTAGTTGATTAAAATAATTTTCATTCTTAAAGATTAATTTACTAATAGCTTTATCTCTAATTTTTTTATTTTCAATTATAAGAAAATTATTAATATCAATTAAGTCATTGATCTTATTTTTATAATAGTATTGAACATTGTTATTATATGCCAACATATCAACTTCAAGTTTATAATTTTTTTGTTTAATACACGTAACTACAATATTTGTAAAAAAATTTTTAATTATTTCTTTAATAGGGGACAAAACATTATCTTGCATTGTCATTTAATACCTTTTCTAATTGTTTGTTAAACTTCTTAATGTTAGATGAATTGTTTTGCACAACTTTCTTAATCCCATCAATGTTATTTTTTATTACAACATCCAATACATCAACATAGGTTGAGATTTTAAGTAATGCATCAATAAAAGGACCAATATTTTCAGATTTATAAGTTAGATCCTCAATTAAAAAATCAAGTTTCTTACTTACAATTGACATTCTACGAAACAAAACTAGCGTGTATAAACAAACAACAATGAATAAACATGCAGCAACACAAATAATAATTATTAGATATAGTGGCATTTTTTTCCTTTATATTTAATCATCATATAAAATATACAATATTTATATTTTATATATTAAAAAATATTTAAATTTATGTTTTATTAAGATTATCTATTTTTAGCAATTCTTGAACTATTTCAAATTTTTATTTTATATCAAATGGATTTAGTTCATTTAAAGAAATGTATTATTCAATAGTAGCAAATTTTAATATAGGCTCATGGAAGCAAAAAGAATCTTTTTGAAATTTTATAATTTGTGTAATATACATCAGTTAAATAAAGATTAGTCTTTATTTCCATACTTTTTTTATTACCAAAATTAATATCAGCATTTGCCTTTTGGTTATTTTTAATTAAATCTTTTTGGTCACCTAAAACTGTTTTTACTGAAATATGATTTTTTTTAACCACAATTTTTCCTTAACAACTATATAATTATACATTAAATTAAATCTTATCCAAAGAAACTATATTAAAATACACATATGAATAAGAAAGATATAAAAGTAAAAATAAGTGATAAATCAATTTTACCAAACATAAATCAAGCTCGAAAAAGACTTAAGAAAGCAGAAGTAAAAAGAGAAGATTTTGTGATTGATAAAGATATGAAAAATTTTGGTAAAAATAAAACTTTTCATATTAGAACCTATGGCTGTCAATCAAATGTTAGAGATGGAGAAACCATCAAAGGAATCTTGTTAAAAATGGGTTTTAAATGAACTGATGATATTATGAACTCTGATTTAGTCATCCTTAATACTTGTGCTGTGAGAGAGAATGCCGAAAATAAGGTTTTTGGTGAATTTGGATTATTGAAAAAAAACAAACAAAAAAACCCCAATATGATTTTAGGTATGAGCGGATGCATGAGTCAAAGTGAAAAAGTAGTTAATAAAATTTTGACAAAATATCAACATGTTGATTTTATTTTTGGGACTCATAATATTCATAAATTACCCCAAATTTTAAAGCAATTAAAATTAGAAAAACAAGTAGTAGTAGATGTTTGATCTAAAGAAGGGGATGTCATAGAAAACATTCCTGTTACAAGAGATAGTAAAATTAAGGCTTGAGTTAATGTTATGTATGGATGTGATAAGTTCTGTACTTATTGTATTGTTCCATATACAAGAGGTAAGATTCGTTCTCGATTGCTTGATGATATATTAAATGAAGTAAATGATTTAATTAGTCAAGGATATAAGGAAGTTACTTTACTTGGTCAAAATGTAAATTCATATGGAAATGATTTAGATGAAGATATTGATTTTGCTAAACTTTTAGAAGAAGTTGCAAAAACAAATATAAGAAGAATTAGATTTGCAACTAGTAATCCATGAAATTGAGATAAAAAAATTGTTGATATTTGTAAAAAATATCCTAATATAATGCCTTATTTCCACTTACCAATTCAATCTGGTTCAGAGTTTATTCTAGATAAAATGAATCGGAAAATGAAGATTAGTAAATATATTGAAGAAATAGAGTATATTAGAAAAAATATTCCTTCATGTGCAATTTCAACTGATCTTATTGTTGGCTTTCCAAACGAGAGTGAAGAAGATTTTAAAAAAACATTAGATCTTTATAACAAAATTAAATATGATAATGCTTATACTTTTATTTATTCACCAAGAGAGGGTACACCAGCAGCTGCAATGAATGATTCAATACCTATGTTAGAAAAAAGAAAAAGATTGCAACAATTAAATGAATTAGTAAAAAAATATGCTTCAGAAAACAATAAAAAATATGTAAATAAAGTTTTGGAAGTTTTAGTGGAAGGAAAATCAAAATCTGATGACACTAAATTATCAGGATATTCACCAGAATGAAAGGTAGTTAATTTTACTGGTAAAGCTAAGCCTGGTGAAATTGTAAATGTTAGAATTAAATCTGCTTCAAGGTTTTCTCTAAATGGCGAAATAGTTAAATAATTTATAATAGAGTAATTTTCTTCTTTATTGCATCATTATGAGTTTTATTATCTCAAACAGATGATTGTACTTCTCCAATATGTTTTTTTTCTAGCAAAAACATATTTAACCGTGATTGACCTATTCCTCCACCGATTGTTAATGGCAACTTATTTTCAATAATAGCTTTATGATAATTATTTTTAATATCTTTGTTCAAACTTATTTTTGCTTGTTTTATTAATGAATCTCTATTAACCCTAATTCCCATCGAAGAAATTTCAATAACATTATCAATTATTTTTGAGTACACAAAGATATCACCATTCAATTTTCAATCGTCATATTCTGGTGAACGGGAATCAAAAACCTTACCAGATTTCAAATTTCATCCTATTTGATAAACAAAAATAGCTCCTCATTTTTTACATAATTTATAAATTGTTTCATTGAAATTCTTGTTAGTAGAATTATCTTCAACTTCTTGTGAAGAAAAGAATTTAATATTTTTTGGTAATTTTTTAGTTAAAAATGGATAAATTGAATTAATTTTATTTTCAGTCTCATACAAACATCAATAAATCTTTTTTACTATGTCAAACAAAAACTTAATATTTCTATCCTTGTTTTTAATAACCATTTCCCAATCTCATTGATCTACAAAAAAAGAATGTAATGAATCAAGTGTTTCATGACTTCTAATTGCCTTCATGTCAACATATAGACCAGAGTAAGGCTTGAAATTATGTTTTTTTAATTCAACTCTTTTTCACTTAGCTAAGGATTGTACAATTTCTAAATCTTTATTTAAGAACTTAGCATAGAATTTTATTGGTTTGTTGTTACCTGTAAGATTATCATTAAGACAACAAGATGGATCAATTATGATTGGTCCAAGCACTTTTGTTAAATTTAATTTTTGTGATAACAAAGCACTAAAAATATCATTAACACAAAAAATCGCTTTTTGATTTTGGATAAAACTTAGTTTTTTCATTATTTTATATTTTACCTTAAATGATAATTCAATAAAATTAACATTATTGATTGTCTATAAAATCTATATCTTATTACCTAGAAAATTATAAACCTCATTAAATAGTTTTTCGTCCATTTCCTTATCAAAAGATAAAATATGAAACCCCTTATCAAAAATGATGATTTTATCTGTTTTATTTTTTAAATTATTAACAACATCTATTGATCCTAAAATATCTTGGAGAGATTGAACATATTTAAAATTAATTCTTTCAAAATTTTTAGCTATAAATTTTCAGGATTTTTTAAATGATAATCAAGCAGCAATAATAACTCTATTTGAAACTCTATTTCTTCTTAGTGCTTTTACTACTCTAATTAATACTTCATCATTGGTTAATTTATCAACAAACCTTCCATTATCATATGTGTTTATGTTGGTTAAAAATGTTAATATCATTTTTGCTGATTTAATAAATTTTGATTTACCTTTTTCATTGGATACATCAACTATATGATATGGCACATTTCAAAAAAAGTAACCATTTACATCATTGTAATATTTTGCATACAAAGAACAAAGTGCACCACCCCAAGATTCACCTAATAGAATAACTTCTTCCATTTCATATTCTTTTTTAATAAATTCAATGATGTTATGAATATCTTTAATATAAGTTTTATAATTTCTTGAAGGTCTACATGTATTATCACCTTGAGCTCTAGCATCAAATGAAAAAAGATTTCACTCATTTGCAAAAGGATAATTTCAATAATTAATCATTGTTCCATTGCCGTTTAGACCAGGAATAAAAAAAATGAACTTCTTTGATGGATTCAAACTTTTTACACCATAAATTGTAAACTCTTCTGTTTCTTTTTTATATGTTGTTTTAAAACATCTATCCTCATTAATTTTATGCTTCATACAATTTGATTATACTAAAAATTAATATACATATTAAAACTGATTAACAATAATTTTTCTCCTCAAGTAAAGATTAAAATAACACATAAAAAAAGGTCAAATATATCATGGAATTCAATCGAATCTAAAATTACGTGAAATTTTAAGTTTTTGATTGCTTAAAATTAATTTTTTTATCAATTTAAATTTTAGAATCAAATAAATAGCTAATTCTTGATTATTTTGAGAAATCAATTTTTTGACTGTTTCTAATTCTTCTTTCTCATTCATTTTTTTAATGTTTGAAAAATTTTTATATCCATAAAGTTTTTTAGTGTATCTTAGTTTGTTACTATAATTTACTAGATTATTAAATAACAATCATTCATTATTAAATTTCTTGTTTGAAGCAACAATATCAAAGATTATGTTTTTCCTTATAAAGAAGTTAAATAGATCAAAGAAAGGAGTTGATTTCTTTGAGACCTTTGTAAATCTCTTTTCATAGAAAAATAAATAAGGTCTTTGGCGGCAGGATAAATTGTTATTTTTGTTTATTCTATATTGGCATGCATAAATATCATATTCATGAAAAATATTTTGAATGCTTTGTAGAATTTCAGGAACGATTATATCTCCAGAATTTATTAAATTTACATAATCATTTTTAATTAATTTTTTATTATTTGCATATTTTAATAAATCTACATTTTTATCAAAATTTTTATTAATTATATCTATGTGCAAATTGGGATATTCTTTAAGAAATTTTTTTGTTATTTTTTTCTTACTAAAAATAATAATTTGAATAAGTGAAAAATCATAATTTAATTGATTTAAAGATAACAAGGTATTTGATAGCAATGATTCATTTGAATTATTGATTAAGAATGTATAAGAATTTTTCTTTATGTTGTTTTTTGTTTTCATTTTATTAACAATAAATTTATAAAATTCTTTAAGAATCAAGGCAACCAAAGCTAAAATACCAGCAATGGCAGTAAGATAAAAAGTAAATGTTCTTCAAATAAAAACAGAATTGTTAGTAACTATTTTTAACTCATCATGATTTATTCCTTTAGTAGAGTTTTGAATAAATAAAATTAAAATGGCTTGTAATGATCCTTCAGCTCCAGGAATGGGAATAAAGTTATTAGCTGTTGTAGCTACATTAGCATAATTGAATAAATCACCTGGATTAAAACTAAAATTACCTTCCATTAAGTTAAAGGCAAATATTAAAGAACAATAATATAAAACATTTCAAATAATACTGCCTAGTACTAAGCATGTGGTAAATTTTCAATCTTTCAATTGTTCAAAAAATAGTTTTCTAAAAACACCTTTGTTTTTGAACTCATCTTTTAATTCCTCATTTGATTTATATTTAAGTCTCAATATTTTTTTTACTTTATTAATTGCTAGATTAAATCAGTAATGAATATTTTTTGAAGTACTAGTTACTATTCAAAAAATAGTTACAAATAAATCACACATAAGACCAGCAAATACTATTCAAAAAGAAGTAATTCAAGCACTATTATTAAGATGAGCTACATAATCATTACAAATTATAAAAAAGGAAGGTCATGTAATTAGTACTTGAACAAAGGGATAAACAGCAGTGAAAGACGCAACTATAGCAGTCGACTCTCTCAAAGTTAATCCTCTCTTTTTTAGTCAATAAATTATATATGGTTCACTCCCCATTGAAAATGGTGTAATTGCCCCAATAAAAAAAGTAATGAAACAAAAGATTAATCAATTATACCATTCAACAAAAATCTGCTTTTTTCTGAGCTTATATCAATATATAAAAATTCTAAATACACTAGTAAAAATGGGAAAAATAAACAAAAGAAAGAACCAAAGAAAGAAAAGTCGATTAACTTGATATGAATTAGTAATTAGATTCCCAATGGTTCCAAAGTTAATATCAAACAAAAATTTTGAGGTTAAAACTACAAATGCAACAAAAACAACTAAACTAACACTAAATATAATTATTTTTTTCTTTGTAAAAAACTTGCTTGCTTGTTGTTGAGCTTGATTTTTCATATTAATAAAGTATATTACATTTTGCCTATAAGGCATATTAGTTTGATCAATAAGTAGTAAAAATAATAAATTATTTTTAAAATAATACAAAAAATCTTATAATTATAAGGATATGAATAAATTATGAATTGACATAGAAGAGTATTTAAATAGTAAATATCATATTGGTTATTTAATAGTTGATAATGAACATCAAGAAATAAGAGGATGTGAAACTGTATTGGGTCCAAATGACAATATTGACTACATTATTATTGAAAATAACATTGATGAAATTTATATTTTTAATGAAAATGATTCTTCTTATCTTAAAAACAAGTTATTAAAAAATATTAATTGTCGAATAGTAAATGTATCTGATAAATATCATCACTTATTGAAGGGCACTAATCTTCAATTGACCAAAAACGTTGACATAGCAAGAGCAGCTGGTATTAATGTAAATTATGATCGTTTGCACAATCCTTTGTATGATATCCAACTTTCTTATTGTGCATACCATAATTTTAAGATTTCATCAGTTGATAAACAACAAGACATGCTATATGATTCGTTTTTTGTTTTTACTAGTAAATTTAATATGTTTTGAAGTTTAATAAAATCAAAGGATGTGAGTATTAGGGATATTGATTTAAAAATTATTAGACCAATTGAATATAAATCAAGATATTTTTTGGATTGTTCTAACTTAAATAACAATGAGGTTTCTTTTATTGATTATGATACAAATGAAAAAACAACCATTCATTTATCTAGAAATACCATCCAAAAGTTAATTGAAATGTTTTATCAAAATATCATAATTTATGTTGATTCAGGTAGTCAAAAAGAGTTGTCTTTAAGAGTTTGAACAATTTTATATGAAGATAACAAGCGTCAAAATGATAAATCTTTTAAAACTCCATTATATATTTTCTTAGGAATTAATTTAGCTCGTTTTAAAACTAGATTGCAAAAAGAATACTCAATTGATAAGTTAAAGCAATTATTAGATAATGAATTATCAATTGAAAACATAAAACGTATTAATTCTAGTAATAATCATATGTTTTCTTTTGTAAGAAATTAGTTAATTATTGTTTGTTTGATATAATTTTATTGTTGTGTAGGGATTTATAATGTTATTTTATCCAACTAATAACCAAATATTTGAATATGTATATTACGATGAACCATCTAGTACAATTTTTATTAAATATTCAACTAGACAAGTAAATGAGTATTTTAAAATTGATAGAACTTTTTTTTATTCATCAATATTACCATTATTAAGATCTGAACAAGAATTTAGGAATATGTTGTATTGAGGTGTACATAAAGAACTAGTTATTAAATTAGATGAAAATATTCCAGATTATGAGTTAGCTGATTTAAGACGTTTTTCAAACAGAAGGTAATATTGATAATGAACAAATCAGGTATATTTATAAGTCTTGAAGGTCTTGATGGTTCAGGAAAAAGTTCAATAGCACAAATGATTAAGACTTTCTTTGAAAGAACTGACCATGATGTTATTTTAACTAGAGAACCTGGAGGGTATAGTACTAAAATTTGTGAGGAAATTAGAAATATGTTATTAGATGAAAAAAATGAAATAAATGATGTTACTGAAGTTTTATTATTTGCTGCTAGTAGAGCTGAACATGTAAATAGTTTAATAATACCCTCTTTAAATGAAGGAAAAATAGTTATATGTGATCGATATATTGATTCATCCTTAGTCTATCAAGGATATGCTAAGAAG
>CASGBP010000017.1 GCA_949299825.1 uncultured Mycoplasmataceae bacterium | reverse complement strand
ATTTCCATTAGTTTTGTTATATATTTTTATATTGCTAAAATTATTAAACTTCTTTAAATAATTTGACTCTTCTTCATTGGAACCATCATTAACTATGATGATTTCAATTTTTGATAAATCATAATCAGTATTTAAGATGGAATTTAAAGCAACATCAATGTATTTGCTAGCGTTATAATATGGAATAATCACACTAAAAGATTTCATATAAAAATTATATATTCAATGTCATTATAAGGTGTATTTCTTTTATTTTGCATACATGTAAAATAACAAATAAAGTTTTAATAGTATCAATAAAATTTAGTAGTTGCTTGAAAACAAAATATTAATGTGGTGATTAAATAATTTAACTTATTTTTTAATATCCTTTGTTTCCTTATGTAAAGTTGATTTTTTACATCATTTACAATATTTTTTAAGTTCTAATTTATCAGGATTAGCCTTTGGATTTTTCCTTGATAAATAGTTTTTTCTATCACATTCACTACATTGGAGTCTAATTGCTCTTTTTAATGCCATAATATCTTCTCCTAAACTAATTCTATAATAGCTTCCTCTGTATTATCACCAGGTCTAGTACCCAACTTTAATACTCTGGTGTAACCGCCATTACGATCCTTATATTTTGGTCCTCACTCATTAAATAATTTTTTTAGTACTTCATCACTTGTCATTTTTGAAGTGTTTAATAAATATCTTGCTGCATGTCTTCTAGAAGCTAAAGTATTCTTTTTAGCAAGTGTTATCATTTTATCTACATGTCTTTGAGTTTCTTTTGCTTTAGTTAAAGTAGTAATAATTTTTCCATAAGCTAAAACATCGCTTATTTGCTGTCTAATTACCATCTTTCTTCAAGATCTAGTCTTACCTGGTTTATTTTGAAAAGACATAATACCTCCTTTAATTAATTATCACTATTCATCTTTAAGTTTTAATCCACGATCATGAATTTCTTTAATAATTTCTTGTACTGATTTTTTACCCAAATTTCTAATACTATCAATTTCTTTTCTAGTTTTTTCAATTAATTCTTGAGTTGTATTTATGTTAATTTGTTTTAAAGCATTGTAAGCACGTACTGATAAGTTTAAATTTTCAATTGGAATTGATAAATTTGCTTTTTTAGTTTCTGCTTCTCTTTCCTTCATAATTTCTAACTCAGTAATTTTTTCATCAATTGAAGTTAATAAATTGAAATGTTCAACTAAAATTTTTGATGCTAATGCTACTGCTTTTCCTGCACTAATAGCACCATTAGTTGATAATTCAACTATCAATTGATCACTAATACCCATTTTAGTTGTTTTAATTTCTTCCACAACATAGTTAAACTTTGTTACTGGACAAAAATCTGAATCAGTTGGGATAATAGAAAGTGATTGAATTCCTTCCTTATTTTCCTTAAAAGTTTTAAATCCTCTTCCTGTTTTTACATAAATGTTAATTTCAAATGGTGTATCCTTAGTTAAAGTAGCAATATGTAAATCTTTATTAATTATTTTAAAACCTACTGGAGTTTCAATATCACCAGCTAAAATTTCACCTTTTTTACTTGTTTCAATTTTTAATACTGGTCATTTTTCAATTGGATTTGCATTTAATTCATCAGAAGGAAGAATGTTTTCATCAACTTCAATTACTAATTTTTTAAGGTTTAAGATAATTTCAGTAATATCTTCATAAACCCCATCCAATGATTGATACTCATGAGTTGCATTTGGAATTCTAATTGCAAACATAGAAGCACCTGGGATTGAAGACAAACAAACTCTACGTAAAGCATTTCCTAAAGTATTACCAAATCCTCTTTCTAGTGGACTAATAATAAGTTTTGCATAATTCTTATTTTCTTTAACAGTTTCAATTTTAATGTCGTATTTTGTAAATTTTTCCATTTTTTTCTCCTCTTAATTTTTATCTTGGTTTTTTTGGTGGTCTACATCCATTATGGGGAATTGGGGTTACATCACTAATTGATGTTACTTTTAAACCCGCAGTTTGCAAACTCCTAATTGCTGTTTCACTACCTGAACCAATTCCGTTTACATGAACAGCCACATTTCTTAATCCTAATGAATAGGCATTTCTAGCAGCTTGTTCAGATGCTAAACCTGCAGAATAAGCGGTCTTCTTTTTAGCTCCTTTATATCCTATGCTACCTGATGATGCTCAAGTGATAACATTTCCTTGTTCATCAGATAAAGAGATAATCGTGTTATTTCTAGTAGCATGAATATGAGCAATTCCGTTTGTAAAATTAATTTTTTTCTTCTTTGCCATAATTGCCTCCTTATACTATCTAGATTCAATTTTCTTATTTGCCACAGTTTTTCTTGGACCTTTTCGAGTTCTAGCATTTGTTCTAGTTCTTTGTCCTCTAACTGGTAAACCTCGACGATGTCTAATCCCTGCATAACATCCAACTTCCATCTTTAACTTTATGTTCATTGCTACTTCTCTTCGCAAATCCCCTTCAAGTTGAAACTTTTGGGCAACTTGTCTAATTTGAGCTAACTGGTCTTCAGTTAAATCTCTTGTTTTAGTATTTTCATTTATTCCAGCTTCCTTTAATATTTTGGCCGAACGTGATCGACCGATACCATAAATATATGTTAAGGAAATTAGAATTCTCTTATCATTGGGAATATCTACCCCTAAAATACGTGCCATTCTTCCTCCTATCCTTGTCTTTGTTTATGTTTTGGATTTTTACAAATAACTCGCACTACTCCAGCTCGTTTAATTACTTTACAATCATTACAAATTGGTTTAACTGATGCTCTTACTTTCATAATTATTTACCTCACATTTATTTTTGTCGATATGTAATTCTACCCTTTGTTAAATCATATGGACTTAATTCAACATCAACAATGTCACCAGGCAATATTGAAATCTTATTAACTCGCATCTTACCTGATACATGTGCTGTGATCTCAAGATTATTTTCTAACAAAACGATATAAGAACCACCTGGATTAATTTCTTTAATTGAACCTTTTAAACATATTTTGTCTTTTTGACCCATAATTCTCCCGTGTTTAATCTGTTAAAATTTCATACCCTTCATTTGTAATCAAAACCATATGTTCTCAATGGCAAGTTAACTTTTTATTTTTAGCAACAACTGATCAATTATCCTTGCTATCAATAAAATACTTATTAGAACTTGTCATTATCATTGGTTCAATACAAATAACCATATTTGGACATAAAATTACCTTTTCTATGTCTAATGAACGATAATTAGAAATAATAGGATCTTCATGTAATTGGTTTCCACATCCATGACCACTAAAGTTTCTAATAACTTCATATCCATGATTGTTGACATAATCTTCTATGACACAAGCTATGTCATAATTGGTAGTTACATTTGGTTTAATTATTTCAATTGCAGCCATTAAGCTTCTATAACATACATCATTAATGAACTTTGTGTTATTACTTCCCTTACCAACAATTACAGTAAAAGCTGCATCACAAAAATGGTTTTGATAATTTACACCTACATCAAATGTAACAAGATCTCCATCTTTTAAGATATAGTCATTTGGGACTCCGTGAATTAAAACTTCATTCACTGAAATACAAATATTACCTGGAAAGCCATTGTAGTTATAAAAAGCACTAATTGCCCCATGTTCTTCAATAACTTTTTTTGCTAGAGAATCTAAATCAATTAGTTTAACTCCAACATCTACTTTTTCTAAGATTGCTTGTCTTACTTTTTTTCATATAACAGATGCTTGCCTAATTAAACTTATATCTTCATCTGTTTTAATTAGCATCTAGAATATCCTCAAGTTGTGATTGAACTTCTTCAATTGACTTTCCACAATTAATTGTATCCAATTTCTTTAAATTTTTGAAAAAATTTATGATTGGTTCTGTTTTTTGGTGATATTCATCCATTCTTATCCTGAATGAATCTAAATTGTCATCTTTTCTTTGACTTAAAATTGCCCCACAATTATCACAAATATTTTCAACCTTAGGAGGGGATAAGAAAACATTATAAATGCGATCACAATTTTTACAAGTTAATCTCCCTGTTATTCGTTTTGCTAATAAGGTCTCATTGATATCAAAAAAAATCGCTTTGTCAATATCACAAATACTATTTAAGAAGTTGGTTTGTTCAATATTACGAGGATAACCATCTAAGATAAAACCTTGGTTGTTATTGATACAACTGATCAATTGCTCCTTTGCAACTTGATTAGTAATTTCATCAGGTACCAATTGACCATTGTTTAGATAATTTCTCAATTGCATAGCCAATTCATCATCTTTTTCAATTTTTTCTCTAAATAATGCTCCAGTTGAAATATGTTTTAAATGGTACTTTTTTGATAATATGCTAGCCATTGTACCTTTACCACTTCCTGGAGCACCAATAAAAATAATTCGTTTATTCATTCTATATCCTTACTTTATCACAAAACTACATTATCATTTTTAACAACTTGTTCACCACTATTTTCAATCCTAGTTCTTAATAACTTATATGAAGTTGTAGTAGAAGCAGAAACAATGGATTGTCATAAATCTAATGTACCAGTTACCAGGATTATGATTCCTGTACCTCCTAAGGCTGAGTTTGAAGGAATTATTGGTACACCATTAACAGTGGTAGCTAGACTTACTATATAAGGTAATGAAGCAATTAGAGCAAGAAATGGACCTCCAATTCAATTTATCCGATAGAGTACTTGAGAAATATATTTTTCAGTATCCTTACCAATTTTAACCCCAATTATAAAACGACCTGATTTCATAAAATCAACTGAAATTCGATTAGGGTTCAATTGAACATATGAATAGAAGAAAGTAAATAAAATAATCAATACAATATAAACTATAATTCCTCCAATGCTAGAGAAAGAGAAAACAGCTGTACAAAAATTCGTAAAACCATTTTCACCACTTTGAGATCTAATAATTTCAGATACTGTTAGAGGTAAGGTCATAATTGATGAAGCAAAAATAACTGGAATAACTCCACCAGTATTTAACTTAAATGGTAAATAAGGTAATTCATCCCCTAATTTCATCAATGATTGACCAGTTTGTTGAATTGGAATTTTTCTAGTTGAATTATTTACAAAAGTAATAATTCACAGAATTGCTAAATAGAAAAGAATATAAACAATAAATGAAATCACTTGATATAAAGATCCATTTACATATAAATCAATGTTTGTTTTAACATGAATGAAATTAGGTATTAAAGAAGAAAGCACCCCTGCAAGAATGATAATAGTAGTTCCATTACCTACTCCTTTTTTAGTAATTAAATCACTAAAGAAAATAGAAATATATGTACCAGCAACCATTAAGGCTATATAAAAGAAAGTAGTTCCTTGAGCTGAAAAAGGACTATTTTCAATTGTTACACCCTGACTACTAAATAAAGCATAAATTGAATATGCCTGCAAAATAGCAAATGGCAAGGTGACTACTCTTGATATTACTTCTATCTTTTTTCTACCCCGCTCACCACTTTTAGCTAATTTTGAAAGTGGTGGAATAATTTCTGAGGATAATAATTGAATAATAATTTGTGTAGTTATATATGGAGATATACCAATAGCAAACATACTCATATTAGTTAAACCACCACCACCTAGTAAGTTAAGCATATTATATAAAGAACTATCACTTACTTCATATTCTCCTAGATTTAGAAATGGCATTTGTATCTTTGACATAAAATTGAAAAACACCATAAAAAATAAAGTAATTGAAACAGATATTAAAACCTTTTTTGAGGTAAAAATATTTTTCAATTGTCTTATAAAATGAAAATCCTTAGAATAGTGTCTTTTGCTATTATTACTCATTTTTATATACTTCTATATTATATATGCATTATCTTATAATTGTCTATAAACAATTATCTTAATATTTCAAACTTTGAACCTGATTTTTCAATTGCTTGAATTGCTCCCTCACTAAATTTATGAGCTTTTATGGTAATTCCTGATGGGATTTTAGCATTACCAATAACCTTTAATGGATACTTATTATTTTTTGAAAAATAACCCTTTTCCATTAGAATTTTTATATCAATCGTTTTTTCTTTAAATTTTGTTAAATCTTTTAGATTAATTACATAGTAATTATTAGCAAACTCATAATTATTGAAACCAACCTTTTGAACTCGACGATATAATGGTGTTTGCCCTCCTTCAAAACCTAATCTAGTATGAGGTGATTTTCTCGATTTTTGTCCATCTTGACCACGTCCTGATGTTTTACCAATACCTGAACCATGACCTCTTCCTACTATTTTACTTTTATGATTTCTTGAACCTTTTGTATATTTTAAGTTATGTAATTGCATATGTACCTCACTCTATTATAATTCTGATATTTTTTTCTCTCTTAATTTTGCAATTTCAGTTGGAGTATATTGATTTACTAATCCATTGATAGTTGCTCTAATAACATTAATTGGAGTAGATGATCCCATACTCTTTGTATAAATATCATGATATCCAGCTAATTCAACTACTGCTCTCACAGGACCACCAGCAATAATTCCAGTACCTTTTGGAGCTGGTTTAACTAAAATTTTTCCTGCTCCATGTTTACCAATATTTTCATGATAAACTGTACCGTTTTTATTGATTCTTACATGATGAATATTGTTGTTAGCATTCTTAAGAGCTTTTTTAATTGCATCAGGAACTTCGATTGATTTACCCATTCCAAAACCTACATCACCCTTTTTATTACCTATTACCACAAGGGCTGAAAAACGCATGTTTCTTCCCCCTTTGGTAGTTTTAGAAATACGTTTAATTTGTACTACTTTTTCAATAAATCCATTTGGTGATAGTTGTTTTCTAACTGGGGTTTGACGAATGATGTTAGATTTATGCTCATCCTTAGTGGTAATAACTTCTTCAGTTACTATTTCATCATTTATAATTTCTTGATTGTTATTTTCTTGATCTTGGTCTTGTTCTTGATTTAATAATTCCTTATTGTTTTCCATAAATTCTCCTCCTAAAATCTAATCCCTTCTTCTCTAACTGCATCAGCTAAAGCTTTAATTCGTCCATGATATTTAGAACCACCACGATCAAATGAAATTGATTCAATTTTCAATTTCTTGATTTTTTGACCAATATCTTTACCTACTTTTTTTGCGTTATCCTTGTTACCGTTTTTAAGGTTCAATGAAACTGAAGAAGATGAAGCAATAGTTTTATGTTGGTTTAAATCTATTAACTGAACAAAAATGTGAGCATTAGTTTTAGTCACTAAAAGCCTAGGTTTATCTGAATCTATTTTTTTTAAGAAATTAAGGTTTCTTTTTTGTCTAATTAATCTTTGTTTATTTTTGTCAAAATTCAATCTTTTCATGTTAACCTCCTATTTTTCAGCCTTCTTACCAACCTTACGGATAATTTGTTCATTTTTAAACAATACTCCTTTACCCTTGTATGGTTCAGGTGGTCGATATCTTCTTATTAATGCACAAAACTCACCAACTAATTGTTTTGAAGCAGAACTAATAACCAAATCAGTAGCACTTGGAGATTCAACCTTTACTCCATCAGGTATATTTAAAACTACAGGGTGTGAAAAACCTAAGGTTAGAACTAATTTTTTTCCTTCAAGTTTAGCCTTGTAACCTACCCCTTTTAAAGTAAGTTCCTTCTTAAATTCTTGAGAAACTCCAACTAAAGCATTTGCAATGTTGGCATTAACTGTACCATGAAGCATTTTAGTTTCCTTATCCTCATTGTTTCTTGAAACTATTATTGTATTATTATCATTCTTAACATTAATTAATTTAGCATTATAACTTATTTCAATTTTTCCCTTTGGTCCAGAAATATTTACAAAGTTATCCTTAATATCAACGCTAAGACCTGATGGAATTGGCAATACTCTATTTCCTATTCGTGACATTTTCTACCTCCTTATCAAACATAGGCAATAATCTCACCGCCTACATTTTCCTTTCTAGCTTGCTTATCAGTCATAACCCCTTTTGAAGTAGAAATTAAAGCAATTCCTAAACCATTTAGTACTTTAGGCAATTTAGTAGCCTCAGAATAAATCCTTAAGCCTGGTTTAGAAATTTGTCTTAAACCGTGAATAGCAGATGCTCTATTTTTATACTTCAATTTTATGTCAATGAATTTTTTACCATTGTCATCAATAACACTATATTCTTTAATGAAACCTTCATCTTTTAATACTTTTAGTATAGCAATCTTTAGATTAGATGATGAAACAACAACTGATGGTTTATAAACTTTTTTGGCATTTCTAATTTTTGTTAATAATTCTGCAATTGGATCTATGTGCATATTTACCTCCTATCAAGATGCCTTCTTAACACCAGGGATAGCCCCTTTATATGCTAAATCTCTAAAACACAATCTACAAATACCAAACTTACGCATTACTGCATGTGGTCTACCACAACGTACACATCTAGTGTAGTTTCTTACTGGATATTTTTGATGTTTCTTTTGTTTTTCAATTAATGATTTTTTTGCCATACTACTTATTCACCTTTCTAATTGGAGCTCCTAATTTTAATAATAAACTTAGTGCTTGATCATTGCTATTTGTGGTTGTCACTAAAGTGACATCAAATCCTCTAATTCTTCTTACATTATCATATATAACTTGTGGAAAAATAATTTGTTCCTTAATCCCGATAGTATAATTTCCTCTTCCATCAAATGCATGAGGACTTAGACCTCTAAAATCTCTAACTCTAGGTAAAGCAACATTGAAAAGCAAGTTTACAAATTCTCACATTTTTTCACCTCGTAATGTTACTTTACATCCAATCCCTTGTCCTTCTCTAACTTTGTAAGTAGCAATTGATTTTTTAGCTCTAGTGATAACTGGTTTTTGACCTGTGATTGCTTCTAATTCATTCACTGCTGCTTCAAGATTTTTTGCATCATGTGCAGCATCACCAATTCCTGCATTGATGACTACTTTTTCAAGTCGTGGAATTTGCATACTGGATTTAAATTGAAATTCTTTTTGAAGTTCTGGAACAATTTCCTTTAAATAAAATTCTTTTAAACTACTCATACACTATCTCCTTATTTCTTTTCTGATAAATTTGTTCCAGTCAACTTTGTGATTCTAACTTTTTTCTTATTCTTATCCAGTTCATATTTAACCTTGGTTTTAGCTCCTTTACCTTTTGGATCAATTAAAGCTAATTTACACAATTTAATTGGTCCATCAATTTCAACAATTCCGCCTTTTTCATTATTTTGATCAGGTTTAACATGTTTCTTTATTTTATTAACCCCTTCAACTATTGCCATTTGGTTTTTAGGAAAAACTTGAAGAACTACTCCTTCTGAACCTTTTAATTTACCTGAAATCACTCGCACTCTATCACCTTTAATAATTCTATTCATAACTTCTCCTTACAAAACCTCAGGGGCTAAAGAAACAATCTTAGCATACCCTTTATCTCTTAACTCTCTTGCTACTGGACCAAAAATACGACTTCCTCTTGGAGATTTATCTTCTTTAATTAGTACACAAGCATTTTCATCAAATCTTAAAACTGCACCAGAACCACGATGAACACCTTTTTTAGTTCTTACAATAACTGCTTTAAAAATTTGACCTTTTGTAATAGGTCCTCCAGGTTGACATTTCTTTACTGAGACTACTACAACATCACCAATAAATGCATATCTTTTTTTAGATCCTCCAAGAACCTTGATAACTCCAACTTCTCTTGCCCCAGTGTTGTCTGCTACTTTTAACCTTGACATGTGTTGTACCATATAAACCTCCTACTTAGCCCTTTCAATAATTTTGTTAAGTCTAAAAAACTTTGTTTTTGATAAAGGTCTAGTTTCAATAATTTCAACTTTATCATTAACTTTACATTCTTCTTTTTCATCATGAACATGATATTTTTTATGAGTAATAACTAGTTTTTTATACAATGGATGTTTTGATTTTCTTTCAACCATTACAGTAATTGTTTTATTCATCTTAGTAGAAACAACAATCCCAACTAGTACTTTTCGACGGTTTCTTTCAATTTGTTGTGTAGTCATGATTACTTACTCCCTTTCTTAACAGATTTCTTAGTTGATGAAGTAGAAGATTTATTTTTAGTGGAAGTTTTTTTATTAGTAGCTTGCTTAACTGTTGATTTGCCCTCAGTTTTACTAGCATTAATTTTTCTTTCATTAAGAATTGTCAACAAACGAGCAATTGTTTTCTTAAGTTCACTAATAGTATGAGGTTTTTCAGTTTCACCATTTGCAATATTGAAACGAATTTGTAACAATTGTTCTTTACATTTAATTACTAAATCATAAAGTTCTTCATTAGTTTTATTTCGTAATTCTTTAACCATATTACTCATAACTAT